>NZ_KV793491.1:0-5446 GCF_001808475.1 Klebsiella sp. HMSC09D12
CGTCGCCGGGGTATGTGGCGTCGTCGTACTGGTAGTAAATTTCTTTATATTCAGGTGCAGTAATCTGACAGTTGCTGTCACCTGATGGGGCAACCTCCTGGACTATCCCATGCCGCACACCCTTTTCACTGTCGCAGAACAATAACTTCGGCAGATCAATATCTGGGTCGTCCATAATCCAGTCGTCGGGATGCAGGTCGTCGTTGTACGGCACCGTGAGCGTGAAATCATCCACCCGCTGCGGCGTAAGCATTCGCGATGATGGACGACCGTTCTGAAACTGTATCCAGCAGCGGGGATTCGCGTAGCTCCAGTCCAGAGGCTCGGTAACGTGCAGCGTAATTTCCTGAAAGTCATATATCATTGCGTCAATCAGGCAACTTTGGGTTTTCCCGGTTGGAATGTCGTCGGACAAAATGATGTGATCACCAAAATCATGGCACCATCCCAGCATTGCAGTTGTAGCCGTATACGTCCGCCGTTGATGGAGATATTTCATTAACCGGCGCATCCCGATACGCCAGGCACGATCCGCTGTCATGACGACATCGATGGTGTAAGCCTCCGTTTTCCGGGGGAACGGATTTTCAGGCGTCCGGCACTGTACGGTCTCCTCCGCCCAGGTAACGGGATTGATGTATTTCACATCCACGCCATCAAAATCGTCCTCTGAAGGCACCCTGAATGATGTCTGCATTTCCTCGACAGTATCCTGGGGGGTGATGATTCCGGTCCAGCTTTTGATCCCTTCACGCCCGACGGAAAGTAAGCCGTCAGACAGCAGAAAATACCCCATGCCTGCTTCAGCTATCTTGTCGAAAATATCCTTTGCGGACGTGCTGTCACTGCTTGCCTGATGGTCAAAATACTCGCCTCGTGGCGTCCAGTAGTTAGCCTCAAGCATGTTAATTGTGGAAATGTCGATCTGGTCGTCGCTATACCCCAGACTGCGGGCCAGATGCAGGAATGCCCCGCTGATTGTCCTGTCACCACCGCCATCATAGTTTCGCGTGGCGACTACACTCACACGCTTGTCTGACTGCGCCGCCAGCTGGCCGCCGGTTTCAACCGTGATCCCTATTGTTGATATCCCTGCGTAGGAGGCCGGACGGGAAAGCAAACGACCTCTGAGAGCCTGCCAGAACATGCTGTCTCTCGCGTTGTTGCTCCCCTGCTCGTTGCGGCGGCGGCATCGAACCTCCACCAGCCCGGGAGAAGACAGATCAAAACGCTCTGTAAAACCGAGGCCATTAACGTTTTTAAGCGCGTATACCCCCTGCTTACTCGTCCACCCCGATCCGGAACCATATACGCGGTACTGAATTTCATACTCAACATGGCGAACCCGCTTATTCCCGTTGTTCTGGAATCCGCAAATTCCGTTTGGGAAAGCAAAGTTGACCTCGAAGGCGTCCACAACTTCATTTTGCGGGGAGGCCAGAAAGGGGCCGAGCCATGTTTCATTATCGTTAATACCAGACGCGGCAAAATCCACGACGGTACGGGTCAGAAAACCTGACCAGGTGTTGTCAACGGCACCGTTAACCACTCTCTGTACGGTCGCAGACGCTCCGTCAGTCGATGCTATCTGGTATTCGTTGCCTCGGTGAGCCAGGGAAATCCGCTGCGTGCCGTCCGGCAATCCGGAAAAGGCAGTGCCAGAATCGTATGACAGCGTCACGCTGGCTGTGACCGCCGGGCTTCCGCCACTGGATGCTGTACCGGCAGTAAACACAGGGCTGTCGCCAAAAACTGACGCGGGCAGGAATGATGACGTAATGGAACCGCCACGCCACGGGCTGGAGATTTCCACGATACGAATCACGCCGCCGTCATCCTGAGCAATCAACCCCGATCCGGTGAGCCCGCTGTTAACCGCCGCCAGCAAACCGGACATTGTGCCGTAGTCAGCAACCAGGGACAGGGTATAGGTGACGCCCTGCCAGGTCAGAGCAAACGTCTGGCTGGTTGTCGTAAAATCATACGTGGATGGCGACGCACTTGCGCGCAATGCTGCAGTCGATCCACCCGTTCCCGGAACGGCGTCCTGGTGAGGGGTATACGTGGCAATCTGCAGATCATAATCGGTGCCGCTAAATGTCAGCGTTACAGGCATACCATTATATGGCGCCACTTCTGCCACGGCGTCACCTGTCAGAACGTTAAAACCATCCTCAATCGATACCTGATAATTCACCGGCGCTTTCAGAGTGACAATTGCACCCTCAATCCAGCCAGGAGGCAGCTTGTTCTCATCTTCATCATCATCATTGTCATCATCGACATCGAGACCTGAAAACGAAACAGATGCACCGCTGACGGTCATGGCATCAGCAACGATATCACTGGCTTCAGGAGCAGTCTGAGCCATATCCAGACCTGACCCGCTTGATGTCCCGCCAACTTCTGTACTGTTGAACCAGACCTCGCTGCGACGGTCCCCCGCCACGTTATCGCCAGGGCCATAGCTGGTATATGAAAAGCCATCGCCTAACGGCAGAGCAGGAGTTTCACCTACCCGAAAATCACCGCCTGTGTATGAGAAACGACCGTATCCGAGGCACACAAACATTTCGACCGTCATCCGGGTGGGATCATTGGGGTCAAAGCGAGTGACCGGCTGCACCAGGTAATCCGGATAAATTCTGTTTCTTCCAAATACTTCACGCACAGGATCGCCAAGCTTGGCTGTATTCGCTTTTGCCGGGTTCAGGTCCAGTGATGCTGAATTGCCTGACAAAAACCCGCCCAGCTCTGGTTTCGGGGCGAAAAACAGCGCATAGGCCGTAGAGGCAATAGATACGGCAACCGATACCCACACGGCGATTTCCAGGCCGGTTCCATACGGGATCGGGTAAATCCGCACATCGCTGTCTGGCCGCAGCAAACATAGTGGCCATTCCGCAGGTGGAACAGCCCGGCCGTCCAGTTCGACAGCAACAGGATGCTTTCTGTCCTGCGAGTAGCTCGGGACATTCCTGGTCATCCACTCATGCAGGGTCATCGCGCCATGTTCGTGCGTCTCAAGGGGTTCACCCGGCAGCCGGGACGGATAAAACTTTATCGTCATTGCCAGAACTCCACGCGGTTAAACCTTCGTATGAATCGCGCCAGTGGCAGAAACGTAACCCCCGAGCCTGGATTACATTCCGCGACCTGCAGCTGGTTATCGAGCATGACAACGATCCCGACATGGGTAACCGTTGAGCCGGAATAGCAGGCCACGCCAGCACCTTCGCAGGGCTCGCAGCGTTGCAGGGAAAGCATCAACCTTCTCGCCTCCCGGTCAAGGCCTCCCCCGTCTTTGGTCACTCCGGCGAAATCGGGCCAGAGGGGTAATTTCAGATCGCGCCGGATTTCATTCACAATGCCAAAACAGTCGAGTTGCGGGTATACGCGACCGCCTTTCAGCCAGGTGACTGAACGGTATTTATCAGCGTTAAACATGTTTGCCTCAGATTAGTAACGTAAGCCAGGATGTTCTGCGAGGTTGTAACGTTTACGGGGCCAGGCTGTTTTGAGGATATTCATATAGCCCGCCGTGACCTGCACTGCTGTCGGGGTCCAGGAGCCGGATTTGATATCGAGCGTATACGGTGATGATGCCGGGGAAGAAAGATCGGATGAAATATACCGCCGGAATGTCAGCGTGGCTGATTTCATTTCATCCAGAACTTTATCGATGGCTCCCGAAACGACACCGTCAATATTACTCAGGGCGAATTTCAGATCCTGCGTTCCGTCCGCATTACGCGCTGGCAGTGCAATTTCTATCGCGCAGGCTTCAAACGTCGCCGGCTGACCATTTTCCAGCGTTACGGAAACGTCATCCCAGCCGCTGGTTAGCCAGTAGTTATCATCGCCAGCCGATATCTGCAGCGTGTCGTGGATAACCTCCGAACCGCTGCTGGCATATAGCCGCTCAAGAATTGTCATGCTTCGGCCACTCCTTGTTTAGCGCAATATCCAGTAACGACTGACCAGCCAGCCATTCCGGGTAATTCCCCCATCCAACCGGCGGTAATGGTCGTTCCCATAATTCCAGCGTTGCGCTGTACTGCCAGTATTTTGGCGCGACCAGCGTCGGCCCTTCATAAATATCCACGAACCTGGCTTTATAGGGCTTTACCCCGATGGGAGTCTGGAGTTTCAGATAGAACCATGACTGACCATCTTTAAGCGCATCCCTGAAAAAAGCCTCAAATACCTGCGCCAGCGCATCAGTTTTAAAAATCCATTTAACTGATGCCTGGGTCGGTGTTGAGGTGTATCGCCTTCGCTGCTGAGCGCGACCGGACGTCATTTCCGTTCGCAGTATCGGTGATATGGGCTTAAAACCGTACCCGTCCATCAGCGGCATAGGCAGGTACTCATCCGGATAGATAATATCCGCCATTAACTTTCCCTCCGGGCTGGTTTATTGTGGTTTTTTTGGCTGTAGGTTGGAGTAAATAGCCCGGCCGAATTTCTTCTGTGGGTTATTTACCTCGGCGGTTAAGGTGTTAACTATCCGCTGTTCAAGAGCATCATTTCTTCGCTCTACAGCCTGCATCGTTATGTCATCGGGTTTGCCGGTGAACGTGCTTCGTGCGTCCACGCTGACAGCTATCCGTGGCTGTACCTGAATCTGGCTTGCTGCGCTCTGTACCGCAGGGGACTCACGACCAACCGCACGAACACCCAGCGAACCATCAGCACTACGGGTTAGCGGCATGATGGCTTCTGGCCCAGCTTCACCGAATACACCAGCCCCTTTTGCAAACGCAAAATACTGCGGAGTGCTGTATACACCGCCGCTGTATGCGGAAAGTGAAGGCGAATCGTAGACACCACCCAGAGCATTAAACGAAAAATTAGCGCCAGCGCTCTGAATGGCCGTCCCGGTGCTGCCACCTCCCGCGCCTCCGCCAAGAAGACTCCCGAACATTCCACCAGCCCCACCGCCGAACGACGCCATAATCGCTTTGGTGATTAATGCCTGTGTTGCCATCTGGATCAGCGTCTTAATCACCGTTTCCCCCAGAGAGCTGAAGATATTCGACATCCCCTCTTTGAACGAAGTCGCACCAGTCAGAACACTGGTCAGGTTGTTGGAGATAGAGTTAGTGGTGGCATCCAGAATTTCGCTGGTTGCGGTGGCAGCCATTGAACTGAGGTCAGCAGCCTGATCGGCGTAGTTCATCAGTGAATCGCTGATCCCCGCCTGCCAGTCTGACTGCTGTTCATCTGTTTTTTTGTAGTAGTCCTCCTGAATCTGGAGCCGTTCAGTAAGCGCCGCCTGTAGCGCTTCCGTTTGCTGTTTGTACAGGTCCTCAGAAATCTGACCTTTGCTGAAATCCCGCTGCAGGTCCCGCTGCTGTTTGAGAAAATCAGTACGAATATCCGCCATTTCCTTCATGCGGTCGCGGGCCTTATCCCCCATCCCGGCACCAAGAAAATCAATATT
>NZ_KV793492.1:0-115677 GCF_001808475.1 Klebsiella sp. HMSC09D12
AACGCCTGCGGCGTTAGTCCGAGTCCGGGCACCACTATTTAAAGAACCTGCCCACAAGGCGGTTTTTTGCTTTTGGGGAGCCAGCACTAGCTTCCCTTCAAAGTCCCCTCCCCCTCTCTGCCAGAAAAAATTCATTGCCAGGGATTTTGCCTGCCCCACGCTCTCTCGCATCAATTGCCTGAGCGTAGGTCCGCTTGTTTTGCGGGAAAAGCCTTATCACCAGCGTCGTTGAAAAAATAAGCTATTTGTCGGTTAGTAGGGAAAGATAAAAAAAGCCGAAGAATTTTAATAAACTTATAATGTGGCGTATTTCTCAGATTGTTTATGAATGAGTAAATAAATTAATACCTATTAAAATGCAAAAAAACACTCTCGACAATTATTATTTCTGGCGTAAGCAGCAAAAGGAATGAAGATGCTGAGTAACGGAGCAAAAGATTATAAAGCTAAGCTATTTGAAAATCATGATGAGAATATTCATTTTCTTTTGAATACTCCACTCTCCCTTCAGCGCCAGGTCTGGGAGTCTGCAGCCATAAAGGCAACACTACCTGCGGGTGTATGCATCGAAACGGTTAACGATACAGAGATAACTGCGGAATGGATTTCATATCCCGATTCGATAAATACCAGGATTATTCTCTATTTCCACGGCGGTGGAAATTCTCAGGGATCGTGTCTGACTCACAGAAAACTCGCTGCCTGTCTCGCACAATATTCTGGTTGCCGAACTCTGGTACTGGAATATCCTCTGGCGCCAGAAAATCGATTTCCAGCGGCCTTATTAAATTGTCATCAGGCCTATTTATGGCTGCTTGCTAATGGTTATTCAGCAGAGGACATTATCCTCGCGGGAGACTCCAGCGGTGGTGGACTGGTCATGTCGCTTTTACTCCTGTTAAAACAGCATCAAGATCCTTTGCCGGACTCGTCTGTTCTGCTGTCTCCCATGTTAGATTTCACACTTTCTGGTAAGAGCATAACGCTGTGTAAGGATCTCGATCCGCTGCTTTGCATAGAAGACCTGATAATGACCGTGAAATACTACTGTTCGGACAGTGAACGAAGCGATCCTCTTGTCTCTCCCCTGTTTGGTGATTTGTCTGGACTTCCTCCCGTATTTATTCAGGTGGGAAGCGAGGAGTTATTGCGCGATGATGCATTACGCCTCTCCCGATATGCTAAAAAGGCTGGGATGCAAGTTGAGCTTGAGATATGGGACGGGCTCTGGCATGTATTTCAGTCATCGGTGGGAAAGGTACCTGAAGCGGATGAGGCGTTACAAGCCGTAGCTAAATTTATCCGAAGCAGAGAGTCATTGCCGTGAAACGTGGCTCTCAACAATACTATGCGCCCCCATAAAATATACGCGATTTTGTGACTCTCTATTTAGAGGCACAACGAAGGTGGTCCATCTCTTTCTCTGACTGACAACAGATACCTCTTCCTGTGCCTCTTTTCCTGCTTGATAATACCTCTACGCATAATCATTTGTCCTTGTTATTTAATAACTCGCCCAGAGCCGGTAGATTTCAGGCGTCAATAAAGATCAGCCTGCTCGAGGATTTCCAGGGTTTTCGGTAGCGCGTCACGCCATGGTCTACAGTCGCCAGGCTTAATGTTGGGTTTGTTTTTACCATGAAAGTCACTGCCGCAGGTCGCCAGCAGCGATTTATCCAGCGTGTAGTGATAAAGTTCGCGACATAGCTCCTCATCATGATAGCTGGAGAACACTTCCACGCCGCGTACGCCAAGCGGCAACATCTGGTCAATCACCGCCAGCGGCTTTTCCTTCACGTTAGCGCCGATATGCGCAATGACCGGAATGCCGCCGTTGTCGATTATCAGCGCCGCCATCTCCGCCATCGGCGGCAATTCCACCGTCACCTGGCAGGGCTTGCCTCGGCCAAAAAAGTCCCAAAAAAAGTTAATTAACGGCATATCGCTGCGCGCATTCCCCGCGCGGTAAGGCAGCAGCAGATCATGATTCAGGTTGCGCGCATCCTCTAAAATAAGTTCTGCCATCTCCTCTTCCTGCGGGACCCGATCGCCGGCCATAGCATACAGGCGATCTTCATCAACCTGGAACCCCAGCGCCCGCAGTTTCTCCAGCTTTAGCGGCGTCGCGGCAGTTTCCAGACGATGGAAGTTGTGTTCGACGGCATCAAAATCCCGGCTGTCTCGACGAAAACCGTAGCCCAGCAGATGATAATTATTGCCCGCAAACGCGCAGTCGATTTCAATCCCGGTCATCACGCTTACGCTATTTGCTCTGCCATAGCGAATAGACTCCTCAACGGATCGCGCCGAGTTGTGATCGGTTATCGCCATGGCCGCAAGATTCGCCGCTTTAGCCATGGTAAGCAGATCGCTGACCGGGAAATCGGCATCGTTGCTATATGCCGAATGCATGTGCAAGTCGATTAATTTCATGACTTCTCCTTTAAAAGTTTTAACATTACGCCGCTGATCGCCTGCTTTGCCCTGTTAAATCGCCGATGGTTAACGGATAGCTTTGTTTTTCAGGAAGCTAAAGTCCGTTAACGGCCCCTGGAACAATCAGGCACATCGCTTATGGCAACACACGTTCAACCCTCAATAGAAATAGATTCTTCGCAGAAAGAGGAATATGGTCTGAGGTTATTATAATTTCGAGAGAAGCGAAGTCGGCTATCTATCTTTTTCACTAACATATCGGTGGACTCTTCATTCAGGAGTTTGCAAACGTACCGGGTATCAAGGCGCAGAATTCTGCATGCCTCAAGCGTTGGGCAGAAATTCATAGAGTGGAAAGTAATTTGCTTCTCAGTTCTGTTCACCACGGGCATTTCAACCTCTGCAGCGTGGAATCGCGTTATAAGTAAGCGGTGTGCGGTGTCTAATAAATGGCTATCGCCAATATTCAACCCGGCTTTATTTTGGCAGAACCATGCAGTACGGCGGGCAATGGAATCCGCGTTCAGCGCCTTAAGGTCTTCATCGGTTGCGTTGCGCAGATGATTAATTTCGCTGCGAACGTCAGCACGATAGAGAATTGCGCATTCCCGCCGCAGAATACCTTTATGAACAATGACCTCTGTGCCCGCCTTATCAAAAGCCTCGACGCACTGAAATGCAATCCGCCGCCGCCCTTGAGCAAGTGCATCCTGAATAGAAAAACCAAAAGCTATTTCGCTTATCCCGGACCAGGCGATGGCAAATGCGCACATAGGACAAGGCTCACTGGTGGATATCAGTATGCACCCGTTTAAATTTTTGCCAATTTTTTGGCTGGCAATTTTAATCGCGTTGATTTCAGCATGTGAGGTTGCGTCTCCCTCTGTTTCCTCATAGTCATGCGCCGCCGCAACCATCTCACCATCCTTGATGATAACGGCGCCAAAACCTTTATTCCCCTCACGCAAACTCTCTTCAGCTTCACCAATGGCAACACGCATCCAGAATTCTAGCTCCATAACCCCATTCATAAAACCACATCCCACGAGTGAATTTATTTATGGCACCTGGTGACAAGTGCTATACGCTGCGTAAAAAGATAAGATGATTAATACGCATGAGATTAGTAAAGCACTAATCACAACCACGATATAATGACGCAAATCAACGTTAAGATTATTCCAAGCACATTAAAAGACGATTATTATTTAATAAGGAATTTTCCAAATGTTATTTATATCTTATCAGACACCTCAAGAAAATCACACAACTCCTTGTTTACTATAAGTTTTACCATTTAATATGAGTAAATAAGAAAATTTAAGACGAGATAAGTTTGAATTTCTGAACAATCAGATATAGTCATTGAATACGACACATCATGAGTGAAATGCTTACGGGAGTTATCATGGCTATCTTCATCATCAGCAATAACCAGTATCTTCGAGATGGCATTATCTGTGTCGGACAATATAACGCGATGGAAATCAAAAGCTGTCAGTGTGACGACCCGCAACTCGATCGTTTAAACTATGAAGATATTGTTATCCTGCATCTGAGTTTAGAAAACAAATGCAACGCCAGCAAACTTTCCTCGTTAAACCAGCGATGCAAAGTATTACTGATTCTGAGTTCGTCGCAGCATGCACTCATCTGTGATGCAGATACCGTGATAAATGCTAAAGCGCCGCCGGAAGTCATAATGAAAGCGCTCCGCTGCCTGATCAGACGGGTTAAGTGTAAACCGACCAAAAACCAGCGCTTAAGCAAAATTGAAAAAATCATTCTCAACAAAAGCCTTGAAGGTAAAGATACGCATGTTATCGCTGAATCTCTATCGCTCACCAGTAAGATCGTCAGCAATTACAGATATGTGGCCTGTCGAAAAATTGGCGCAGGGAAGCTAACTGATTTACTCATTATAAAAGACCATTTAAAGGACGATTATGCCAGATAATTGTGGATGATAAGCAAGCCTGACTCATCATCCGTACCGTTAATTAGCACAATACAGTAGCGGTCGTGACCCAATTTTTATCAGAAAGCTATGCTCATTTTGCTTTGAAATAATATAGCTTATTTTTTCATTTGGATAAACGTAAAAGTCAGGCAGGATGCTGGCCAGGAACTCATCCGACACGGAGTCAATGTTACCGTATCGGTTTATTTCTCTGGAGTGGAAATGGTGAGTTTCATGATTTTTGACCATATCATAGATGACATCTCTTCTGATATGGCCCTGCAGTTTCCCGCCATCCAGATAGCTACCGCTGACCGCAACGGTACCCTTACCTTCAGCAAGTGAATACATGAAATTTAAGGTCAAATTAGTTTGTGTATTATCCTTGAAGACCACGAGCGATGCCGTACACTCTTCCTTATGATGTATTTTATCGTTCACAAAATTATAGATCCCCCCTGCCAGAGCGCCAGAAATAAAAAAGCCAATCACAATTTTTATTCTATTCATGTACAATTCCACGAAAAGAGAGCGTAACACATCCGGCAGAAGCCTTCGCGGTGTAACTTTTCCTGCAAATAAACACTATAAAACCAGGAGTCATCTGCGACATGGAAAAATAAACAAAGGGATACTTCTTGCAGTCCAGTCCGGATTTGAAAATCAATGACTTATAACTATTAAATTTATCAATGCTGGCATGATTATCATCTATGGTATAAAAATGACATCCGCGATCGCTTTCAACTAATGTATAGCTGCTAAAAAAGGGCTTTTCATCATTAAAGTGCCAGAGGTAATGCAGAGAAAAAAAGCCCGCCAGTAAACTCAATGCCATAATCAAGAGTGTGACAGCCTTTGAGCGGGCGTTTTTCTTATCAGCCGTATGCACGGTAGCCACAGATTCAGTGGTTGCTTTTTTTCCCGCAACGCTATCCTGCACCGCGAGAGATGCATCAGCAGAACCTACTGAATCTAAAGATATTTTTTCACGTTTTTCAATGTTAACGTTGGCATTGATATGAAAACCTTTACGCGGCACCGTCACGACTAATGAGTTATCCGTTTCTCCGACATCGCGCAGTCCGCGCCTGACAATCGATATGTTTTGATACAAGGTATTTGCAGGAACCAGGATCCCCTCATCTTCCCAAACTTTTTTAAAAAAAGTCTGCTGGCTGACCAGCTCCGGTGAGGCTTCCAGTAAAAGAACAAGACAGTGGCTTGCCGGAGCCGTCAATGTGACGCTCAGCGCCGGGTTTTTCAACGAGATTAACCGCTTATTTTCAGGCCAAAATTCTATATTTTTGTTTATGATCCAATACATATGCTATTCGCGGCTGATATGTTAAAAGAGGTTAAAAGGGTAAGGAGGTGATCAGTGTAGCTGGAATTACATGCATTATAGCTAATTATATGATTGAAAAAACATATGTGACGTTTTAATTTTTAATGCTGAGTCTTTTCGGCTGTCAAACTTCACCAAAAACGTCCGCGCCCATAAACGTATTAGCCGGTTAATGGTTAAAAATTTACGAAACGTCGTGATTAAAAATGTAGGTTTAAAACGAATAAACCCTGAAACTACAATCAGTTATTGCCCAACGAAGGTGTTTTTATCAGTCCCGTCGGCGTGTTAGCGCTAATGGTCAACGCTATCCTTAGCGTCAAAAGAACATAGCGCCCGGGCGTCGATCTTTTTTATCCCCGTTAAGTCTATTGTTTTTTACTGTCGGGAGCCCGTGGTTCCCTTCTGACTGGATATAACAAATATTTATCATTCCAGCCTGCCACGCTGAGGGGAAGCGTCAGCACAGCATAAGTTAAGCACGATCCTTACCTCTTCTTTATTCATTATCGCCAACCTTATCCGGGAATTTTTCATGTAATATCTGAATTCACACCCGGTAAATATTCGTTATATCTTAGCTATGTTATGCTCTATTTTTAAAAAGGAGATGCTATGTTTTCTTATATTATGCTGGGAACCAATGACCCTCAAGCTTCCTATAAATTTTATGCGCCTTTGATGCGCGTGCTTGGCCATCCTCTCGATGGGCGTAGCGAAAAAGGCGCCGCATGGGGAACGTTCAAAGATAATCATACTACCGGATTATGCGTTGGAATGCCGTTTGATAATCTCCCCGCCACCCGAGGTAATGGCGTCATGGTTGCATTGAATGCGGTATCCGTTGAAATGATCCAGGAACTTTATAGATTAGCGATTGAGAATGGTGGCGAAGATGAAGGCCCACCGGCTTTTCGTCCGCACTACGGCGCTGATTTTTATAGTGCCTACGTTCGCGATCCTGACAAAAACAAAATCGCTTTTGTTTTTTACGACCCGGCAAAAAAAGCGATGGTTTAAAATCAGTTCATCCGAATAAAATGCCTATTCGTGTGATAGCGATTTATTTTAGCGGGTCAGCAAGCCGGGAGGTCGATGCAATGGCTTCCCGGTTGAACAGCGAAACGGCGCGCCCCTGTCAATTACAGAAGAGGCGACATCGATTAACGACAGGCAATCGCATCAAGCTGAAAGAGCATACCTGTGGCCCCGCCAGCATGGGCAAACTCGGTTTGAATTGATTTTCTGGCGGGATAATGGCCGTTGAATCGCTGACGCATGACTTTTTCCATTAATGGGATATTCCATACGTCGCGAAACAGAGCATCAATTTTTACGACTGACTCCAGCGTCAGGCCGATAGTGTTAAGCCTTTCGCTCAAATTATCGAAAGCGCCATTTATCTGTTCCTCGATGGGCTTCCCGATGTTACCAATACAGTAACTCACAAAGACCAAACCACAGGATTCGACCACTCCGGATATTGCCCAGCTTTCATTAATTTCGTGCCTTATAATCTTACTCATCATTGATCCTTTTAAATTTTATATGACTGAAAGCCAAAATCAGGTCACGATTTGTGAGTGCATGGCAAAAACGCGCGTCCCGTGACGTATCATAAAAAAGCCATAGCGTAATATCCTGGTTTCCCTGTGTCAGGGATAAACCCGGGACGTGAAGGTAAAATACAGTTTTCTCAAGGAAATCATCTCATTTAATGCTAAAAACTGTCACGTGCTGCCACATGAAATGCCCTTAAAAAACCTTAAAGGTTCTTAAATACATTTAAAGCCCCAAAATAGAACATCACAACCGATTGATTATAAATAACATTATCGATTTCATCCCTCGCTATTAAAATAATAACAACAGGTATTATGAAATATTAATAAACAGTCAAGGCAAGGCACCTTGTTAATATCTATTTAAATTAAGCGAGATTTTTAAACAAAATTACAACATAAAACCCAGGACATTAACCTGTAATAAAGCCCGCCCTCAACCGCCCCCCCTGTGGTTCGATAATAAAAAACCAGATAAATGAAGAGGTAATGTTATTAAGCATTTTGATAAGTACGCTTTGTGCCGTTTTTAGCCGGCAGCAAAAAGTCATGCTGCAACTTTTATATGCCAGGAGAGGGATTTTTCCAGGCGTAAATTATGAACGATCAAACATTCTTAATAAGACGTTTTCAGGTGCATAGAAATAACGGGATCGTTATGTTGTTACCCAAGGCCATTCATGTGATATGGCTCTGTGAAACTTTATAGCAATATGCGCCGAATGACTTCGGTTGCTTATATTAAGGATAATGATGTATGAAAAAATTATCAGCAGTTGCGTTTGCATTTGGTCTGTTATCTGTGTCTGCATCTCAGGCACTGGCTGCAGATGCCACCGTTAACTTCAGCGGAACCATTCTTCAGGAAGCCTGTAGCGTAGCTACCTCGAATAATACTGTAAACGTTCAGCTCGGCACATTCGGTATCGCGCAATTCCCGACTGTGGGAACGACGACCCTCCCGGTTCCTTTTTCCATTAACTTAACGGGTTGTCCGGCATCAGGTGGTCCGACTGCCGCGCTGGTTACCTTTTCAGGCGCAGCGGATGCGGCAGGCGACCTGGCACTGACCGGCGGTGGCGCAACCGGTGTATCGATTAATATCAAAAAGGCTGACGGCACCAATATCGATATTAACTCCGCCGATTCTGGTATTGCGTTGACATCTGCCGCTACGCAGCAGCTCAACTTTACGGCTAATTATATCAGTACCTCAGCCGCTGTCACCGCGGGCCAGGCTAACGCCGTAGCCCAGGTAAATATCTCTTATATGTAAATATGTAATATGGCGGGGGTGCCAGCGCCCCCGTTAGTGGAGTATTCATGAAAGCGTTCCTTTTTTTATCTTTATTTTTGGCTTCAGTCTCAGTTAGCACTAGCAGCGTTGCAGCTGTTTCTGTCGGGGGCACTCGTCTGGTTTTTAACGGCAATGAAAAAGAGGCTTCCATTACTGTCAGTAACTCAAACAAAGGGATTCCGGTACTTATTCAGTCCTGGGTAGACCGGGGGGAGCATGACAAATCTAAAGCTCCATTTACGATCACGCCACCATTGTTTCGCCTGGAACCAGGGCAGGATAATACCTTACGCGCTATTTACAGCGGCGAACGACTCCCGGATGATCGCGAATCTTTATTCTGGCTCAATATTAAAAGCATCCCGTCAATTAAAAAAGAGGACATGCGCGAAAACACTTTACAGCTGGCGATTAAAAAAAGGCTGAAATTTATTTACCGCCCCGCATCAATTAAGAGTATACCGGAAGAAAGCGCCAGCCTGCTTAGCTGGAAAAGAGTAGGTAATCAGATTCAGGTTACTAACCCAACGCCGTTTTATATGAACTTTGGGATGATCAAGGTAGGAGGTCAGATGTTTAAGCCTGTGCTCCCTGAACAAACCTATGTAGCGCCCAAATCAGAGCTGTTAATTACTATTCCATCCGGTGCGGCCAGCAATAGTGTTGACTGGAAAATAATTAATGACTACGGAACGAGTGGCAAAGAGTTTCACGCCACATATTAATTCTCACCGATGTTTTTGTATAACAGGTATGGAATTTTGCGACAGATAAATTTCACTGCGAAATATACATCCCTTTTGATTATCATTACGCTTCTGAATGTTCCTGATAAATCTTTTGCGGATGAGTATTTTAATCCTGCCTTGCTTGAGGTTCGGGATGGTGTTTCAGAGCGTACAACCGACCTCTCGGTCTTTGAAGTCGCCAATGGTCAGCCTGCGGGAAAATACCGGGTCGATATCTCAGTGAATAATGAGATGGTGACCGCCGAGGCCCGTGACGTGATGTTCTCGAAAACTGCTGATGGCAAGCTGGAACCCTGCGTTACCCTGGAGGAACTCACCCAGTGGGGGATTAATACCGCCCCGTTTCCAGAGCTGCAGGACAGTAACAGCGAATGCATTAAGCTGGACGCTATTCCAGACGCGTTTACTGACTTTCAGTTTAACCGACAGCGGCTAAACCTGAGCATTCCCCACGCGGCATTAAAGGCACGCAGTCAGGATGAAGTGCCCGTCGAGCTTTGGGATGAGGGGATTCCTGCCGTGTTACTCAATTACAGCATGAACAGTTATCAGAGCCAGTATAACGGTGCTGATACCTATAAAAGTACGTACCTCAACCTGCGGCCGGGAATAAACATCGGGCCGTGGCGTCTGCGCAACTACACCACCTTTGAGCATAGTAATCAGAGTGGAAGTAAATGGGACAACGTCTACAGCTATCTTCAGCGGAATATTATCTCTTTGCGAAGCCAACTGACGTTAGGTGACAGTTCCGCCCCTTCTGATGTCTTCGATAGCGTACCGTTCCGCGGTGTTCAACTAGCCTCAGATGATGACATGCTGCCTTCCAGCGTACGCAACTATGCGCCTGTAGTGCGGGGGATTGCCCGCAGTAATGCCCTTGTCACCATACGCCAGAACGGATACGTGGTTTATGAAACCAAAGTGGCGCCGGGAGCATTTGAAATAACGGATCTCGCCTCTACAGGCGGGGCAGGCGATCTTGACGTCACGATTAAAGAAGCGGATGGAAGCGAACAACATTTGATTATCCCCTATGCCTCTTTGCCTGTGCTGCAGCGCGAAGGGAAATTTCGTTATAGCGTAACGGGCGGTCAGTTTCGCGCCTATGATCCGCAAACGGAAAAAAATCTGTTTGTGCAGGGAACC
This sequence comes from Klebsiella sp. HMSC09D12, assembly GCF_001808475.1. Classification (NCBI taxonomy): domain Bacteria; kingdom Pseudomonadati; phylum Pseudomonadota; class Gammaproteobacteria; order Enterobacterales; family Enterobacteriaceae; genus Klebsiella; species Klebsiella sp. HMSC09D12. The sequence goes on from NZ_KV793492.1 coordinate 10,502, forward strand.
GGTATTTATGGTCTCCCGCTCGGTTTTACGCTGTACGGTGGGGTGCAAAACGCAGGCAGCAAATACCAGTCTTACGCTCTGGGCGTGGGCAAGAACATCGGCGCATGGGGCGCTTTTTCAGCCGATGTCATCCACTCGGTGTCAGCGCCGACGGATACGGGCAGGCAACAGGGTCAGTCGCTACGGGTGCGCTATAGCAAAAATTTCCTGCAAACGGGAACAAACTTCACCATCGCCGGTTATCGCTATTCAACCTCCGGATTTCGCTCGCTGGAGGAGACGCTCGGCACCTACAGAAGCGATAGTAACATTCCATCATATGTTACTGACCGCCGTCGTAACCGGGCTGAGCTGTCGGTGAATCAGGATCTTGGCGCCAATTTTGGCGCGTTTAATGCCTCCTTGATCAGTGAGGATTACTGGCATAACAAACGTAACAGCCTGTCGGCGAACCTGGGGTACTACAAAAACTTCAACGCCATTGGCATCAGTTTGAACTACTCCTGGAACCGCAACACCGGCCTGTATGGCCATGCCGATCAGGATAATGTTGTCTCTTTTGAAATTAATGTGCCTCTGGATAAGTTTCTGCCCCAGACTTACGCCTCCTATGGCACAACCCGGACGAGTGGAAACGGGACCAGCCATAACCTGAGGCTCAACGGCTCGGCATTTGATGATGGCAGCCTTGACTGGGGCATCAACGCCACTCACTCCAGCCATAACGAACAACTGGTAGGAGCAAATGCCAACTGGCAGACAAGCTATGGAACGGTAAATGGTTCTTACAGCCACAGCCGTGATACCCGGCAATTGGGGTACGGCATCGCCGGCGGGCTCGTCGTTCATGAAAATGGTATCACCCTGTCACAACCCTTAGGTGAAACCATTGGCTTGGTAAAAGCACCGGATGCCGAAGGCGTCGGTATCAATAACTATAGCGGCATCACTACGGACAGCCGCGGCTATGCGGTTGTTCCTTACCTGACCCCGTACCGCCGCAATGATATTAGCCTGAATAGCAAGACCCTGCGGGACGATACCGATATCACCTATATGACCAGTAAAGTTGTCCCCACCCGCGGGGCACTCGTCAGAGCAGAGTATAAAACGGCCATTGGCCACCGCGTCCTGATGACGTTAACGCTGCCCGGCGGCAAACCAATCCCCTTTGGGGCGGTGGTATCGCTGCTTAAAACAGAGGGAAACACCTCTATTGTCGGTGACGGTGGGGAAGTATTCCTGAGCGGTTTACCGCAAAAAGGAACTCTGCTTGTGCAGTGGGGCAACGGTCAGGGGCAGGAAACCACCTGTCAGGCTGATTATATCGCCCGTAAACCCTCTGGCGCATCCGGTCTATGGAGCGCGACGAGCGTCTGTCAATAATTCTGCGCCCTTGGGCGAAGTAAATAGCACGCCTTACGAGGAAGAATAGAATGAAGTGGTTTGTTTTTATGTTCGTTACTACCGTAACGGCACTCACCGTCACCCCCGAGGTTAAAAGCGGATCGTTTGATCCAGTAACCGGCGCTTATACTACCGATCCGATAACCGTCACGCTGACGCCAAAGACCGTTACGGCCAGCGCGTCGGTAATCCCTGACGGTGAAAAAGTTTTTTGGGCACCCGCCATCGGTAGTGGTAATTATGTTCAAGAAAATGGGCTGATTTACTGGGGATCGCATACTTATAGCATGACAAGTAACACTGTCGCCACAGCTGCCGCCGCCTCAATTAATGCCAGGGGAACCTGTACTGCAACCGCCAGCGGTGCATCTCTTACCATAAACGGCTGCTTCACCTTTAAGGTCAATTACGATATACGCATGGGCAAAGGTGCCACATGTAAATCTTTTTTCGGTTCGGGGAATGAACCATACGTTATAAGTTCGTTTGGTACTTTCGTTCAATTGAAATCTAATAATAATGGGTCACAAAGCACTCGATCCTTGACCCGTCCAGATTCAGCAAATGTCGGTGTAACAACGCTTACTTACCCACGTCAGACTTTCACGACAATGCCATCATCATCCTCCTACGATACAAATCTGCAGGCTACACTTTCTGCCGCAACGCCACCAAGTGTCTTTCTTTACTGCACTGTAACGCAAGGCGCCCTTACATCTTTGGCCAGTGGATCGACAATCAGCCATTCTTTTATACTGGTGCCTTCAGGCAAACGACCCGCCTACGCCCCGACGATCAGTTATTCACCGGCCTTACCTATCACCAATACTATCGCCGTTAATATACGCAATATTGCTGCGATAGAAATTCTCCCCAGCACGGTATTCAACACCGGAACTATCTCCGCGTGGCGCACCACCTATATGGAACAGCCGCTTACCGTAACCGGGCAGGGCAATTTAACCCGCAAGTTTGGCGCATCAGAAAACTTTAACGTTATTGAATCCTGGACCTGCGCGACAACAGGGCAAATCGATTTTCGAATAATGCGCGACAATACCAACACCAATGTCTGTTCAGGGGCAACCTATACCCATACCGTGCAAACGCCACAGTCGTTGACGGCACAGTGGAAAGCGTTAAATCAGACCTCATCAGGCGCATGGAGCGCGGCGGCAACGGTCACTTTTACGCTGCCCTAGATCATGCCCGGCATCGCTTTATACTGGCGATGCCGCCGATTGCAAGAGCGCGCCCCGCCTGTCGCTCAAAGAGAGTAATCCCGACACGGCGGCCAGCAATGACCGCCGCGCTGCGTTTAAGTTACATCCAAAATAACATGCTAAATCCGGTCAAAACGACGATACAGGCAATATTCAAAAACAGGCCGGCGCGCATCATCTCCTGCTGCTTGATATGGCCGGTGGCGAAAACGATAGCGTTTGGCGGCGTCGCCACGGGCAGCATAAAAGCGCATGAAGCCGCAATGGCAATCAATACCGACAGAATCACAGGCGACATGCCGAACGCTTCGGCCACTGAGGCAAATACGGGAATAAGCAAAGCGGCGCTGGCCGTATTACTGGCAAACTCGGTCAGAAACACCACGAATGTTGCAATCACCAGGATAATAATAAATATCCCCATATGAGCCACCATCCCGCTAATCTGGTTTGCCAGGAACAGACTGGTGCCCGTCTCTTTCAACACATTACTTAAGCAGATACCGCCGCCGAATAATAACAGCACGCCCCAGTCAGCCGTTTTTTCTATATCCTTCCAGTGAACCACCCGGGCGAAATTGACTAATATAATGGCGCCTAATGCCACAATGGTATCAAAGGATTTAAAACCGCCCAGCAGGTCGTTAATGGGTCCGCTGAAAATCCAGAAGAATACGGTAAGGCCAAAAATAGCCAGGGTGACAACTTTGCCTTTATCCCAATCGACCTGCTCAGTATTCGTTTCAAAGGTCCCCTTAAGTTCCGGCCTGAACACGAGGTAAAGAATCGCAATAGCGACAGGCAGTAAGACGATCATTGCCGGGAAACCGAACTTCATCCAGTCAAAGAAGGAGAGCCCCACCTCGGCGGCGGCAATCGCATTCGGTGGACTGCCGACGATCGTCGCCATCCCGCCAATGCTGGCGCTATAGGCAATCCCCAGGAGCACAAACACATAGGTCGAATGGCTGTTTTTGCCATCGACTTTACTCAGGATCCCCAATACCAGCGGCATCATCATTGCGGCCGTCGCCGTATTACTGATCCACATTGACAGCAGAGCCGTCACGCCAAACAGCATAAAGACCGCGAGGCTCATTTTGCCCCTCGCCATCGCTAATACTTTATCGGCAATGACTTTATCCAGCCCCTGCACATGCATCGCCGCCGCCAGAGCAAAGCCGCCCAGGAAAAGGAATATCGTAGAGTTAGCGAAACTGTTTAGCGCCGCCTGGGTATTAAATACCCCCAACAGCACAGCCATAACGGGAACCATTATTGCCGTAACGGTCACGTGCAGCGCTTCCGTTAACCATAATACGGCGATAAAAGCGAGCATACTCAGTCCCATGACCACCTTCGGCTCATAGGGTAGCGTGTTGTAGAGAACGATAAACAGAACAATATCGAGCAAAATGATGATGCTGTTACGATTAAAAAACCACTCATGGGTATTGGTAGGTAAAGGACTCATGTCGTTTTTATTCATAGTAGCTTCCTTGTAACTGGTTACGACTGAATCATTACATGTATATGTCTTTCAGGTATAAATTATGTTCCTGTTCTGTTAACTGGATCGTACCAGACAATTTCCTGGCTGATTAACCTGCAGGGCAGGATATTTTTGGAAAAGGGTTCCTGATATATATTTTTTATTGAAACGAGAAGGAGCGTCTTATCAGGAATAATTCATCCATCTGAATTTGTTCCGTTGAACAATGTCCCGGTATACCGGCGCTGATATTTTCGCTGGCACCTGAAAATTGCCGCTGGAAACTATCGAATATTTTTGGCAATCCTTTTCCGAAATAGAGATAAAGCAGCGCGTAAAAACGGATAATTCGGCGAAAAACCGGGCAAAAGCGCGCTATTCTGGAAATCGACACGCCCAGGCGGCTAACAACCTTTCCCTCCGGACGGCTAAAAAGCATCTTATATTCCTTTTTGCTCTTAGCGGCAGACAAAAGTTCTTTAAAATGCCAATTTTGCAGCCCTACCATTCAAATCATCTCGATACGAATGGGCAAAATGTTATGACAGTTTTTCATTCCGTTAGCGACCTGATTGGTCATACTCCCCTGCTGCAGCTTCATAAGCTGGATACCGGCCCCTGCAGCCTGTTTCTGAAACTGGAAAATCAAAATCCCGGCGGCTCGATAAAAGACCGCGTCGCGCTATCCATGATTACGCAGGCAGAGCGCGAAGGAAAATTAAAACCCGGCGGCACGATTATCGAAGCCACCGCCGGCAATACCGGCCTCGGGCTGGCGCTGATCGCCGCGCAGAAAAATTATCGCCTGATCCTGGTGGTGCCGGACAAAATGAGCCGCGAGAAGATTTTCCACCTGCGCGCGCTGGGAGCACAGGTACAGCTTACCCGCTCGGACGTTAACAAAGGCCATCCCGCCTACTATCAGGACTACGCCCGACGTCTTGCCGACGAAACGCCAGGCGCCTTTTATATCGACCAGTTTAATAACGAGGCTAACCCGCTGGCGCATGCCACCACCACTGCCCCGGAAATCTTCCGGCAGCTGGAGGGCGATATCGACGCGATTGTCGTCGGCGTCGGCTCCGGCGGAACCCTCGGTGGGCTACAGGCCTGGTTTGCTGAACACTCCCCGAAAACGGAATTTATCCTCGCCGATCCGGCGGGCTCCATTCTGGCGGACCAGGTCGAAACCGGGCGCTACGGTGAAACCGGCTCCTGGCTGGTTGAAGGGATCGGCGAAGACTTTATTCCGCCGCTGGCCCATCTTGAGAGCGTCCGCAGCGCATACCGCGTCACCGATAGCGAAGCTTTCGCCACTGCCCGCCAGCTGCTGCAGGTTGAAGGCATTCTGGCAGGCTCCTCTACCGGAACGCTGCTCACCGCCGCCCTGCGCTACTGCCGGTCGCAGACATCCCCTAAACGCGTGGTGACTTTCGCCTGCGACAGCGGCAATAAATATTTATCAAAGATGTTTAACGATGACTGGATGCGCCAGCAGGGCTTTTTAAGCCGCCCTTCGCGCGGCGATCTCAGCGATTTTATCGCTCTGCGCCACGACGAAGGGGCAACCGTTACCGCCGCGCCGGACGATACCCTGGCGGCCATCCTCGCGCGTATGCGTCTCTACGACATCTCACAACTACCGGTGCTGGAAAACGGCCGCGTCGTCGGCATCGTCGACGAATGGGATCTGATTAGCCACGTCCAGGGTGACAGTCAGCGCTTTTCTCTGCCGGTCAGGGAAGCGATGACCCGTAACGTGGAGACCCTGGATAAGCACGCGCCGGAAAGCGCGCTGAAGGCCATTTTCGATCGCGGTCTGGTGGCCGTTATCGCCGACAAGGATCGTTTTCTTGGCCTCATTACCCGCAGCGATGTGCTGACCACCTGGCGTAACCGACTCGAACAGTAAGGACTTCTTAATGACAAATTTGCATACTCTGAGCGTACATAGCGGCACATTTACCGATGAACACGGCGCGGTGATGCCGCCTATTTATGCCACCTCCACCTTTGCCCAGCCCGCGCCGGGCCAGCATACCGGGTACGAATATTCGCGCAGCGGCAACCCGACGCGCCACGCACTGGAGACGGCGATTGCCGACCTGGAAAGCGGCACGCACGGCTACGCCTTTGCTTCCGGCCTTGCGGCCATCTCAACCGTGCTGGAGCTGCTGGATAAAGACAGCCACCTGGTCGCCGTCGACGATGTTTACGGCGGCACATACCGGCTGATTGAAAACGTTCGCCGCCGCAGCGCCGGCCTGCGGGTGAGCTGGGTGAAGCCCGACGATCTGGCGGCCATCGAAGCGGCTATTCAACCCGACACGCGCATGATCTGGGTTGAAACGCCGACCAACCCGCTGCTTAAGCTGGCCGACCTCAGCGCCATCGCCGCCATTGCGCGGCGGCACAATATTATCAGCGTTACCGACAACACCTTCGCCTCGCCGGCCATCCATCGTCCGCTTGAGCTGGGCTTTGATATCGTGGTGCATTCGGCGACCAAGTACCTTAACGGCCACTCCGATGTGGTCGCCGGACTGGCGGTGGTCGGCGACAACGCCGCGCTGGCGGAAAAGCTGGGCTATCTACAAAACGCGGTTGGCGGCGTGCTCGATCCGTTCAGCAGTTTCCTGACGCTGCGCGGTATTCGTACCCTGGCGCTGCGTATGGAGCGCCACAGCAGCAATGCGCTGCTGCTTGCCGAGTGGCTGGAGCAGCAGCCGCAGGTCGAAAGGGTCTGGTTCCCGTGGCTGGCCTCGCATCCGCATCATCAGCTGGCGCGCAGGCAGATGACGCTTCCCGGCGGGATGATTTCCGTGGTGGTCAAAGGCGACGATGGCTACGCCGAGCGGATCATACGCAAGCTGAAGCTGTTTACGCTCGCAGAGAGCCTCGGCGGCGTGGAAAGCCTGGTGAGCCAGCCGTTTAGCATGACCCACGCATCGATCCCGCTGGAGCAGCGTTTAGCCAACGGCATTACTCCCCAGCTGATTCGTCTGTCGGTAGGGATAGAAGATCCGCAGGATCTGATCGCCGACTGGCGCCACGCGCTGCGCGACTAAGCAGATTGCCCGGCGGTGCCTGGCGCCTTGCCGGGCCAACGAGACCCCCATAGCATCAGGCCGCCGCCCGGCAGAGAATTAAGCGGTCCGCCCGTTCTGGCGTTGCCCCTGCAGAAGATGTTCAACAAAGCGCGTCAGCTTCGGCAGCGGCCGCAGATCCTGCCGCCAGAGCAGGTGAACCGGCCTCGGCTGCGGGGTATACGCTTCCAGCACGCGCACCAGTTTACCGCTCTCCAGCGCATCGGCCAGCAGGACTTCCGGCTGCAACACCAGTCCGGCCCCGGCGATCGCCGCCGTTCGCAGGGCATAGCCGTCATTGCAGCGCAGGACGGCATCGCGCTTCCAGCGGACGCCCTCCTCCGCGCCAGGCAGCTTCCACTCATTGCGCGCGGTCCACACCGTATGCGACAAACAGAGGTGATCGGCCAGGTCAGCAGGCGTCGTCGGCGTACCGTAGCGGGCTAAATACCCGGGCGCGGCGCAGATCGTCATCCGGTAGGGCGCGAGATATTTTGCCACCAGATCGCTATTGCGGATCTCGCCGATGCGGATCGCCAAATCGAACCCCTCATCCACCAGATCGACCATCCGGTTAGTCAGATCCAGCTCCACGCGCACGTCGGGCCATGCCTGCAGAAACGTGGCGGTCAGCGGAGCAATGACGCAGGCGCCAAACGACGTCGGCGCGCTTACCCGCAGCGTGCCCGCGGGCGCGATCCGCAGCCTCTCCACCGCGCTTTCAGCGATTGAAACCTGCTCCAGGACGCGTTTCGCCTCGTCAAAATAGACCCGCCCGGCGTCGGTGAGGCTCTGGCGGCGGGTATTGCGCTCAAGAAGACGGGTATTAAGCTGCCGTTCGATCAGCGCGATATATCTCCCGACCATCACCGCCGACATCTCGAGCCGCGCCGCGGCGTCGGTAAAGCTGCCGCACTCCACGACCGCAATAAAGGTCTCCATCGCCCGTAGCTTATCCATATTACAAACCTCAGGTTAGTAATCATTTAACTTTCAGCCAGTTTATCCGCTATCTGTTTTATTAAAGAATAGCCTCTCATCCGAGAGAGGAACCTGCTATGAAAATCATCGTTATTGGCGCCAGCGGTACCGTTGGCCGCGCGGTTGCGCAAGAATTAAACCAGCGTCATGAAGTTATTCGCGTCGGCCGCACTCAGGGCGACTATCAGGTTGATATCACCTCACAGCAGAGCGTGCAGAGCCTGTTTGAGAAAATCGGTCAGGTAGACGCGATTGTTTCCGCCACCGGTAATCTGTTCTTTGGCCCGCTGGCGACCATGACCGATCGCGATTTCAACCAGGGCTTACAGGATAAGCTCCTGGGGCAGATTCGCCTGGCGCTGACCGGCCAGCATTATCTTAACGATGGCGGCTCGATTACGCTGATTAGCGGGATCGTGGCGCATGAGCCCATCGCTCAGGGCGTCAATGCCACCACCGTGAACGCCGGGCTGGAGGGGTTTGTTCGCGCCGCCGCTTGTGAACTGCCGCGCGGGATCCGTATTAACCTGATTAGCCCCACTGTATTAACGGAATCGGCGGCAGCCTACGACGGTTTCTTCCCCGGCTTTGCCAGCATCCCTGCCGCCAGCGTGGCTCAGGCCTACCGTCGCAGCGTGGAAGGCGTTCAGAGCGGGCGGATCTATCGGGTCGGCTATTGACCGACACCGCAGCGGGCTGGAGTCAGGCTGCCGGCCCGCGACGGCGCTTACATCCTGTGCCTGCAGCGGTTACACTGGTTCTTCAATTTGCCTTTTTGAATCACTCATGCTGAAGAAACTCGCTTTTATTATCCCGCTTATCGCGCTTATCGCCCTGCTTATCTGGTGGTTCACGCCGCGCTACTCCACAGAGGACGAAGCGTACTACCGCTCCGTTTTCTGCGTGATCGACCACCAGGATAGCCAGACATTTCTCCGCGATATGGAAAATATCATTGAAGGCGGCAATTCAGATTATGCGCTGCATAAAGCCCATTACGTTCCCGCGCTGGGCCAGCGGATGCTGGACACCTGGCAGCAGCTCACTCCGGAAGAGCAGAAAAGCCTCGGCCAGGATCAGCAGCGCTGCCGCCAGCTGATGAGCGAAAAACAGCGTTCACGCTAAACAGGCGCGCGGCGTAAAACGCAGCGCTGAAAGGAAAGGTAAAACAGAAATGATGTTTCACAAGGTGATGGACAGCCGCAGCCCTCATGACGACTGCGGTTGCCTTTACCAGAAAAAGTAGTTGATCTGGTAGCGACTAGCTCTTATTTTGCTTCTCAGTTTTTAAACGAGATGAAACTGATGCCTACTATTACCGCCAGTAGTATGAAAGAAGCAAAAGAGTTAATGAACTGTGGCAAATACAGAGAAATCGTTCTCAATTTCGATATTGATGCTGACGATTTCTTCACCCTCGCCACCTCACAATCAGCCACAAAAGTGACCATTACGGACAGAAACAATCGCTCATCGGTAAAAGCAGAAAAATAATAAAAACCCCTGAGGCTTCTTATGTTGTTAGCTATTGGTACCATCGCTGTCGCTTTTCTCTCCTCATTGATGCTGATCTGGCTTGACGATCGCATTGCCGACCAGGATTAAACCCCGGGCTGGCGATAAGCCGCCAGAACCCCAGCACTACGTTTCTCTCGCCCGTCGTCAGCGATGACGGGCGATGCCAAAACCGCTCACGTCATTCAACTTCAGCTCCCCTCATTGCGCTCGCCGGACAGGCAAGGATTAGCCTGAATTCAGGCCGTTAATAGAAGAAACGTGGGCGGAGAGCGCTCCGCGCCGACCAGCGGCGCGAAGCAAGGCGATTACAGCGATTTCGCCAGGCGCTCGACGGCGGTCATCAGACCGTCAGCCGATACCGTAGAGTAGGAGAGACGCAGCGTGCGGGTATCCGGGTTGTCGTTATAGAACGCTTCCCCAGGCACGTAGACCACGCCGTTTTCCAGCGTTTTCTTCATCCATTCCATGGTATCGAACGGATAGCGGAAGCGAGCCCACAGGAACATACCGCCTTTAGGACGGCTGAACTCCAGATGCTCGCCAAGCTGCGATTCCAGCGCGTCGGCCAGCGCCACGCACTTCTTGCGGTAATCTTCGCGGATCAGGGCAATCTGCTTTTCCAGACGGTTCATGCTCAGGTATTCCGCAGTGATGACCTGCGATAGCATGTTGGTGTGCAGATCCGCCGCCTGCTTGACGATCACCGTCTGCTGCGCCAGCCAGTCCGGCATCACGATCCAGCCAATACGCATCCCCGGCGCGAGGATCTTGGAGAAGGTGGAGGTATACACCACCTGATCGACACAGCCCAGTTCAACCGCGTGCTGATACAGCGGACGGCGCACTTCATCGGTGAAGCTGATTTCACCGTACGGATCGTCTTCAATGATCACGAAGTCGTGCTTTTTCGCCAGCTCAACCAGGCGACGACGGCGCGCTTCGCTGAGGGTCTTCCCGCCTGGGTTGCCAAACGTCGGCACCAGGTAAACGGCTTTCACGCGCGTGGTTTCCAGCAGATCGGCCAGCTGTTCCACCAGCATGCCGTCATCATCGGTATCCACGCTGAGAATATTGGCCTGCGCCAGCTGGAAGACCTGCAGCGCCGCCAGATAGGTCGGGCGCTCAACGACAATCGCATCGCCCGGATCGAGGAGCGTGCGGGCGACGATATCCAGCGACTGCTGCGAACCGGAAGTGATATAAACATGGCTTGCCGGGCAGTCCACGCCGCGCGCCTGACACAGTTCGCTGACGGCCTGACGCAGCGGCGGATAACCTTCGGTCAAACCGTACTGGAACGCATCGTTAAAGCGCCCGTTCATCACCTGCTGCACCGCCAGGTTCAGGCCTTCGGTATCAAAAAGCTCCGGAGCCGGAATGCCGCCGCCAAGGGAGATCACGCCGGGCAGTTTACTGTGCTTGAGGAGTTCGCGGACGGCGGAGGGCTTAAGTTCACCCGCGCGGGCGGCGAGTCGCCGATCGTGCATACTATTTTCCTTTTCTGTCTTGTTGTTGTGATGTTTTATCTGTTTTTTACCGATAACTCCCCCGGTCGCACTATGCTCACTGGGGCTACGGGTTCGTATGTTCGGTAGCCCGGACAGATGCGCAGCATCGCCTCCGGGATATTCTTCAGCATCCTGCGGCCTTCCCCCGGGAGCGGCGCGATGCGCCTTGCCCGGGCTACAAATGCCGCAGGTGACGAGAACCGCAGCCCGGATAAGGCGCTCACCGCCGTAATCCGGGATAAAATTTAACGGCTATCGTTGTCTTTTAGCACGATTAGCGGCTCAATATCGCTCTCTTTTTTGACCACCAGAGAATCGTCTCCGCGCAGGCAGGTACCGCCATAGTTACCGCCAACCGTAAAGGTGCAAACCTGGATGTATTTGCCATCCACCTTCGGCAGGCACCACAGCTGCTGGTAAATATTTTTGCGATCGAAAAACTGGCCGCTGGTTTTATCCAGCACTTCATCCTGCGGGCCAATCAGATCGATATTGCTGCCGCAGCGGCCTGAGATAGGCTTAACCGCATAGCCGCTTTCCGCCAGCTGCTCGTTGACCACAAAATCGGTATCCAGGAGATAGCGATGATTAGGGAACAGCGACCAAAGCACTGGCAAAATCGCCTTGTTGCCGGGGATAACCGTCCACAGCGGCTCGAAGACTAACACTTCCGGGCGCAGCAGGACGTCAATCAGACGCACTTCATTATCAGGGTGCCCGGTACGGATCGGCACCGCCGCGTACTCGTCGGCGCTGACTTCGCGCACCTGCTCAATGGCGGTCTCCCATGCCCAGGTTTTCCAGACGCAGTTAACCAGGCGTCCATCGGCATCAATTAACTGCCCGGCGGCATCCCAGCGCAGCTCATCAAGGCCGTAAAGAATTTTGCTCTCGAAACCGGCCTGCGTCAGCGAACGCTGGATAAACTGCGCGTGGTAGTTCTCCTCCAGATCCTTATCCTGCATGATGTGCACGAATGGGCGCGCCCGGCTGTGCTTCCACGCTCCGGCAAGCTCATCGAGCAGGTTTTCCGCCGGGTTATGGCCGGTGCCGCAGTAGCCCTGCTTCAGCCACTGTTCGAGGATCAGCCCGCCTTCGGTATGACAGGACGCGGAGTCGGCGTTGTACTCATACACCTTGAGCCCGCGCTCATCCATACAGAAATCCATACGACCGGTAATCATATGATGGCGTCGGCGCTGCCACGAGAGGCGCAGGCGCGGCCAGAGAATTTTCGGAATATCGAACAGCGCCAGCAGGCTATCGTCCTTCATCACCTTGTCGGTAGCGTGCAGGTACATCAGATGCAGCTCGTTGGTGGCTTTGATGAGCTCCTGCTCGGCGCTTTCGGTAATAGTGAAATACTGGTAAGGGTCTTTATTGATGACGTGGCCGTTGGCTTCGACATAGGCTTTTTGCAGGGAATCTTTCTCGTTGAGCCAGTTGCCGCGAAACTGGCCTTTGTTCGGCAACCGCGCGCCTTTAATCGCCATCGCCTCACCCGGCAGCACTGGCTGCGGCAGGCTGTGTTCGGTATCGGCGGTTTGGATCATCCAGCCGAGGATTTCGGTATCGGCAAAGGTGTCTTTAATCGTGTAGAGGCCATTTTTCACTTCCAGCGTCAGCTCGCGGGTCCACTGCTGCCCCTGCGGTAGCGGCGAGTGAATCACGTTCTGTTCGGCGATCCTCACCTTGTTCCCTACCAGCTGAGTAATGACCGCCACGTGGCCCGTGTGCTTGAACTCGCCGCCTTTCTGCCAGATCAGCAGCGAGCCGGCGATCGGCGGACGACGAGAGCCGTTGGCGAACGCCTGCAGCGGCAGAATATTGTCGTTGACCACCTCGCGTAAAAAACGCAGGGAGAAAATCTCGTAGGCCATGCCGACATCGGTGAAAACAAAACCGTAGGTGAGGAACAAAAAGCGGCGCGCGAACTCCACGCACTGCCATTTATGCCCCATATACTCATTACCGATATAGCTGCGGAACGTGGCGTCATCCGGATAATCTTGCGGATTTAAGCTACTGTAATTAGATGAATAAATCGCCACGCCGCCCGGTGCGTAGCCTAATAGTGTACCAAACGGGGCGTCACTGCTTGTCGAACCTTTGCTCATTTAGCCTGACCTCAAATTAATGCAGCCCGGGCAGTTGGCGAAACAAAACTCCCTCTTCTTATCCTGCCGCAGGCACTTACCAGACAGAGGTGAAGTGATGATACCACTCATTCGATTCGCTAATCGTGCCCTTAAGGAAAATAAGCCTGCGCCCCCGGGCAAAAGTGATATCGTTATTTGAGATAAAAAAATTATCAGGAGCCGACAATGAGCACACCTTCGCATCTGACCGCCCAACCGCTGGTCTGGGGTCATGGGCCACGCACCTTTGAGGTGTTCCTTGAACCCACCTGCCCCTATTCCGTTCGCGCCTTTAATAAGCTTGATGACCTGCTGGATGAAGTTGGCGCAGATAACGTGACGATCAAAATACGTTTGCAGTCTCAACCGTGGCATCTGTTTTCCGGCGTCATCGTCCGCTGTATTCTCGCCGCGTCAACCCTCCCGCACGGCCGCGAGCAGGCGCATAAGGTGCTTAAAGCCGTCGCCGACCACCGCGAAGAGTTTGAGTTTACCGACCACTGTAGCGGGCCGAATATGGACGCCACGCCGCAGCAGATTATTGAACGTCTCGAACGCTACAGCCGCGTCTCGCTGGCCGCGGCGTTTGCCCGCCCCGAGCTGCAAAACGAGATCAAATGGCATAGCAAATACGCCCGCCAGAACGGCATCCACGTGTCGCCGACCTTTATGGTTAATGGCCTGGTGCAGGCGGATCTCGGCAGCGGCGACGACGTCAGCGTATGGGCCGCGCGGATTCTGGCTTAGACCGGCGCTCCGGCACGGTAACGTCACGACTTCAACACCTCACTAAAAAGGCAGATCAGCATGTCAGAGAATAACTACCAGCCACCTAAAGTGTGGGAATGGAAGCAAAACAACGGCGGCGCATTCGCCAATATCAACCGCCCGGTCTCCGGCGCAACGCACGAGCGGGAGCTGCCGGTGGGCGCGCATCCGCTTCAGCTCTATTCGCTGGGGACGCCCAACGGCCAGAAGGTGACCATCATGCTGGAAGAGCTGCTGGCGTTAGGCATTAGCGGCGCGGAATATGACGCCTGGCTGATTCGCATCGGTGAAGGCGATCAGTTCTCCAGCGGCTTTGTCGAGGTTAATCCAAACTCAAAAATCCCGGCGCTCCGCGACCATTCCACCACTCCGCCGACCCGCGTTTTTGAATCCGGCAGCATCCTGCTCTATCTGGCGGAAAAGTTCGGTTTCTTCCTGCCAAAAGATCCGGCAGGCCGCACTGAAACCCTCAACTGGCTGTTCTGGCTGCAGGGCGCGGCCCCGTTCCTCGGCGGCGGCTTTGGCCACTTCTTTAGCTATGCGCCGGTGAAAATCGAATACGCGATAGACCGCTTTACGATGGAAGCCAAACGCCAGCTTGACGTGCTGGACAAGCAGCTTGCCCGCGGTCGTTTTGTGGCGGGAGAAGAGTACACCATCGCCGATATGGCCATCTGGCCGTGGTACGGCAACGTGGTGCTGGGGAATGTCTATAATGCCGCCGAATTCCTTGATGCCGGAAGCTATAAAAACGTGCTGCGTTGGGCGCAGGATGTTGGCAATCGCCCCGCCGTACAGCGTGGACGCATGGTTAACCGTACCTCTGGCCCGCTCAATGAGCAGCTTCATGAGCGCCATGCCGCCAGCGACTTCGAAACGCAAACCGAAGATAAGCGCCAGGCGTAACGCTCTGGCCCACCGGAGGCGCCCGCCTCCGGTTTTTAACTTTCCAGCCGATAGCCCGCCATAAAGTAGCGCATCGCGGTCGAGGAACCGCCCTCTTTGAAGAAGTCCATCACCATGTCTCTTTCCAGGCCATAGCGACGAGTGAGGATCCCCGCTTCCCAGGCGCTGAGCTGGCGGTCGCCGGTTTTTTCAAACATGCGGTGCGAGTAGCCGAGCACAAACCCGCGTTTATAGTCGGTGCAAAAATTCGCCGCATGCGCGGCGGTGTCAGCATGGGATGCCTGTAGCCCCGCCATTAAGCCTTTTCCAAAATGATTTTCCATCGCGCTCTCCTAATCGTTATATAATAAATTATATAGCGATTTTTTGAGCGAGCGGTAGCGCTATTTATGGCGTTTGCGCTAGCGTAAATACTTTTCAAACCACGCCAGCGTACGTTGCCAGGCCAGGTCAGCCGCAGCCCGATCGTAGCGCGGCGTGGAATCATTATGAAAGCCGTGATTCACGCCCTGATAGAGATAGGCCTCGTAGACTTTATTATGCGCCTTCAGCGCCTGTTCATAGGCGGGCCAGCCTTCATTAATGCCGCTATCAAGGCCGGCATAGTGCAGCAGCAGCGGCGCTTTTATTTTATCGACCTCCTTCAACGGCGGCTGGCGGCCGTAAAACGGCACCGCGCAGGCCAGCTCCGGGATCGCCACCGCCGCCGCGTTGCTGACGCCGCCGCCGTAGCAAAAACCGGTGATACCGACCTTCCCCGTCGCCTGCGGATGCTTCGCCATAAATTCGACCGCCGCAAAAAAGTCATTCATCAGCTTCACGGGATCGACTTTCTGCTGTAGCGCGCGGCCTTCATCATCATTCCCCGGATAGCCGCCGACGGAGCTCAGGCCATCCGGCGCCAGCGCGATATACCCCGCTTTCGCTACCCGCCGGGCTACGTCTTCAATATAGGGGTTCAGGCCGCGGTTCTCATGAACCACCACCACGGCGGGCGCTTTGTCGGCTATTTTCGTCGGCGTCACCAGGTAAGCCCGCACTTCGCCGTGGCCATCAGGAGAGGGATAATGAATATACTCCGGGCGGATATCCGGGTCGGTGAACGGTACCTGCTCTGCCAGGGCATAGTCGGGCTTCAGCAGATTAAACAGCGCCAGCGCGGTCATCCCGCCGACGGTATATTTCCCCGCCAGCTGGAGAAACTCGCGTTTGCTGATTTTGCCGTGGGCATAGTAGTCATAATACTCGAGCAGCTGCTGCGGGAAATCTTTGGCCGTTAATCGCGTCATCACCCTGCCTCCGTTGTTAAGCGCCCTTTAAGCAAAGCAGAAGCCCGGACATACGCCAGCGCAGAAAAGCAGAAACGGGGAGAAAAAAGCCCAGCGGCTAACGCCGCCGGGAGAGAAGGGATCAGTGTTTCACTTTGGTCAGACGATCGAGGTAGCCCATAACAAAGGCCGAGAGCACAAAGGTCAGGTGGATGATGACGTACCACATCAGCTTATTGTCCGGGACGTTTTTCGCATCCATAAACACCCGCAGCAGGTGAATAGAGGAGATCGCCACGATGGAGGCGGCAACCTTATTTTTCAGCGACGTCGCGTCCATTTTGCCCAGCCAGCTGAGTTTTTCTTTACCCTCGTTAATATCCAGCTGCGAGACAAAATTTTCATACCCGGAGAACATCACCATCACCAGCAAACCGCCCACCAGGGTCATATCCACCAGCGACAGCAGGGTCAGAATCATATCCGACTCACTGACGCTAAAAATATGCGGCAGTATGTGGAAGATCTCCTGAAAAAATTTGATGGTCAGCGCAATCAGACCGAGCGAGAGGCCAAAATAAACCGGCGCCAGCAGCCAGCGCGAGGCGTACATAGCATTTTCCAGAAAGCGTTCCATAAGATCCTGTCAGTTAACATAAACGGCCGCCATTATATCGCAACAGGGTAACGTTTATGCAACATCCAGCCGCCCGCATTATCTGCAGACGGCCAGAAACGGTTTCTTTATAGGATGACCTCAAAGTCCTGCAAAGAGCAGTAGCCCTCGCTTTGCAGGCCATCCATTGAAGCAGCCAGCAGGCCAAATTTCGCACCGACCCATTTCCCCTTCCCGGCAGCAAAACAAAGGGGAACCCCCTGCCACTCCTCCTCCTCAGCTCGCCAGGAAAATTGACACAAGCCGCCTTCGCCTACGGCAACCTGCAGCTGACACTTGCCGCGCTTAAGCTCAGCAAGAACCTGACGAGTTTCGCGCACAACGCCCGCATCGCTCATCCAACCGTGTCGCCACACGAGCCGGCAACTCCCTTGCCCAAACTCCACCAGCAAAGCGGCGTAGCGTTCGCCGTATACGATCAGGCCTCCGGCATCACCGTCCTGAGCGGCATATAACGTTACGCTTGTTTTCGCGCTAAAAGTTAGCGCCGGGAATTTCTGCAGCAACAGCTGCGGCGCCCAGTATAACGCTCTCTGTCCATCGACTTGGGATAATGGGGTGCAGCGTAATCGGAGTTCGCCTTCCGCCGGCAGCAGCCACTCAGGGCTGGGGTTAGCCTGCCACTGCCACTGTATTCCCGGTTGGCCTTGCGCAAAATAGTCGCTGGTTTGCGGCGCCAACGCCGGTGAAGGCGTTAACCCTTTCGGACGCGGCCAACGTAAAACCGGCTGTCCGACGCCGCAACTGCCAATCTGCTCACCGATACGCGGCCAGCCGTCGTCACCCCAGAACATCGGCTGGAGGTGAACCACGCGGCCATAGAGATGTAAGTCCTGGAAATGAACAAACCAGCATTCGCCCTTCTCGCCCTCCACCCAGCCGCCCTGATGTGGTCCATTTATCGATGTGTTTCCCTGGAAAAGCACGTTTTTGGCTTCCCAGGGCCCCGTCATCTGGCGCGCGCGCAGCACCGTCTGCCAGCCATTTTCTACCCCGCCCGCAGGAGCAAAGATGTAGTACCAACCGGCGCGTTGATAAACCTTTGGCCCCTCAAGGGTGGGTAAATCGCAGCAGCCGTCATAGATAATCTGCCCTTCGCCCAGTAATTCGCTGGCGTCCGGCGCCATCGCAAACAACTGCAGTTTATGCTTAATGCCGCTGCGGCTATGGGCGAAAGCATGTACCAACCAGGCCTGACCATTGTCGTCCCAGAACGGGCAGGGATCTATCCACCCTCTGGCCTGACGCAGGCAGTGCGGAGCGCTCCATTTCCCCCACGGGTCCTCGGTATGGCAGATAAAAATACCTTCATCTGGGGTGCTGAAGCAGACCCACAGCTTGCCATCGTGCCAGCGAATCGATGGCGCCCATACGCCCTTACCCGGCTGATACCGGTCATAACCCGGTAGCGGCAGTTCATCCAGAACGTGGTTGATAATAGTCCAGTTAACCAGGTCCGTTGAATGCAGGATCGGTAAAGCGGGCACATGGTTAAAACTGGAAGAGACCATAAAGAAATCATCCCTTACGCGCACGATATCCGGGTCGGAATAATCGGCGCATAAAATAGGATTCTGGTATTCAGAAGGGGTCATATTTCGCATCTCCTCAGGCCTTTTCCGGAACGGCGTTTAGCGGCAATTGCGTCTCTGAATGCGCCTGTTGCTGGCGCATGGACAGCTCTCGCTGAATTGTCTGCATCATTTTGTCATCCAGCTTATAGAAACGCGCCAGCCACCACAGGAGCAGGTAAGATAGTGATGGACCGAGCGTTAACAGCCCAACAATTCCCATTGTCGCCAGCGGAGTCTGCGCCGTTACGCCCGCCTGATAGCCAAATAGCCCAAGCGAAAAACCTACGGCGGCACCAGCAACCGCCATGCCCATTTTCAAAGCAAACAGATTACCGGAATAAGATAATCCCGTGATGCGACGACCAAACTTCCATTCGCCATAATCGGCGGCGTTGGCCATCATGTTCCATTTAAACGGCTGGTACATCTGATGGAAGAAGCCGACCAGAAAGTATAAAGGGAACACCACCGGCAGCCAGGTCGGCGGCACAAAGAACATTACGACGCCAACCAGAACCAGCAGGAGGTTGATATTTTTAAACAGCGAGACCGCGCGATAGCGCTTGGCCAGCCATCCGGCGGCGATGCTGCCGATAATCGTGCCAACGACGCTGGTGGAAACAAATGCTGATTTCATGGCTGTTCCCGCCGCGGACTCCACGCCGCCTAACATCAGGTAGGTTGCATAATAGAGCGTGGCGGCGCTGCGCATAACCCCGGCCATACTCGAGAAAAAAGTGATTATCGCCACAATACGCCACTGGTCATTCGCCAGAAGCTGACGGAGATCTTCGCGTATGCTCCCCTGCTGTTCAACCGCTGGAGCCACGCGTTCTTTAGTAGAGAAGAAGCAGAAAGCCAGCATTACAATAGCGATCGCGCCCATGATTCCCATTGTCGCCTGAAAACCAAACTGCTTATTTTCTTTACCTAAAAAATCCACCAGAAACAGGGTTGCGACAGAAACCATCAGACCGGCCAGAGAAGAGATCGTAAAACGATATGACTGGGCTGATAGGCGATCCTTCTCATCGCGCGTGATGACTCCGCCCAGCGCGCAGTAGGGAATATTGATAAAGGTGTAACACAGCATGAGTAAGGTGTAAGTCAGGTAGGCGTAAACCAGTTTACCCGATGCGCCAAATTCCGGAGTAGTGAAGGTCATTACCGCCAGCACGGCATAAGGGACGGCAAACCAGATAAGCCACGGGCGAAAATGGCCCCAGCGGGTCTTCACACGGTCTGCAACGATGCCGGTTAGCGGATCGGTAATCGCATCCAGAACCCGCGTCACCAGGAACATCACTCCGACTGCGGCAGCGGAGAGTCCGTAAATATCCGTATAAAACCATGTCAGAAACATGGTTACCGAAGAGTAGACGATACCGCAGGCTGCATCTCCCATGCCGTATCCCAGCTTCTCCGCAAATGACAGTTTATTATCGTGATTCACAATATAATCCCTCTCAGATGAAGTGGTATTCACTCTAGAGGGAGGATAAAAACTATCCTATTGTCATTTTTCGCATCGGGTTTATGTTTTCTGTTAACTGAGAAAGTTGTCACACATCTACACGATTGGTCTTACAAGTTTTTGCTTCAACTATAAGAAAGGCTGGCGCAAGGCCAGCCTGAGGAGATGCGTGGAAAGGGGGGATTACTTCGCTTTGACGGTTTCTTCGCCCACCAGACCAATCTTCAGATAACCCGCCTGATGCAGGGTATCCATAACTTTCATCATCGTCTCGTAGTCCACGGTTTTATCCGCACGGAAGAAGACCGTGGTGTCTTTCTTACCTTCGGTCAGCGCATCCAGAGACGCAATCATGTTCTCGTCAGTAATGGGGTCATTGCCGAGGAACATGGTTTTGTCCGCCTTCACCGACAGATAGATCGGTTTTTCCGGACGCGGCTGCGGCTGGCTGGAGGACGCAGGCAGATTGACCTTCACGTCAACGGTCGCCAGCGGCGCCGCCACCATAAAGATGATCAGCAGCACCAGCATGACGTCGATAAACGGCGTCACGTTGATGTCGTGCATTTCGCCGTTATCATCGAGGTTTTCGTTAAAATGCATCGCCATAGAGCATCAACCTACGCGTAATTTCTGGGCGGTACGTACCGGCTTAACGCCGCTGGCGCTCAGGTCCAGATCGCGGCTTTGCAGCAGCAGAACCTGGGCGGCGACATCGCCAAGGGACGCTTTGTAGCTGGCAATCATTCGGGCGAAAATGTTATAGATGACGACCGCCGGAATCGCAGCGAACAGGCCGATTGCCGTGGCCAGCAGCGCTTCCGCGATGCCCGGAGCAACAACCGCCAGGTTAGTGGTCTGGGTCTGGGCAATCCCGATAAAGCTGTTCATGATGCCCCAGACGGTACCAAACAGGCCGACGAACGGGGAAATCGCGCCGATGGTCGCCAGATAACCGTTGCCGCGTCCCATGTGACGACCTACCGCCGCTACGCGACGCTCCAGGCGGAAACCGGTACGCTCTTTAATGCCTTCGTTATCTTCAGAACCCGCAGAAAGCTCAAGCTCATTTTGCGCTTCGTTGATCAGCTGCGAGGTCAAGCTTTTCGCATCGAAACCGTTAGCGATATCGCTGGCCTGGTCGAGAGAGCGTGCTTCAGCAACCAGCTGCTGTTCGCGCTTGAGGCGGCGCTTGCTGGCCAGGATTTCTGCGCCTTTGCCGAAAAAGATAGCCCATGTAACGACCGACGCCAGAATCAGGCCGATCATCACTACCTTAACGACAATATCGGCATGATGATACATACCCCAAACGGAGAGATCCGCCTGCATCAAATTATTACCCACACTGTATCTCCAGGACGTAAATCACAAAATCTGCGCACAATAATATCAAAACGACATCGAATTGATAGTGGTTCTCATTAGTATTTACACTGTGCAGCAAATCACGTTTATTTTCCTTGCGCTTACGCAGTAAAAAAGTTGCTGACCCCGCGGTTAGTAAAATTTTTACCTGTATCCGCCGTGACCCGGTACATCAACGGGCATTCATGATAGTTTAGACGTCCAGACGTATAAAAACAGGTTATCTGAACATGGCTGATAAACATCTTGATACTGCGCTGGTTCATGCCGGGCGCAGCAAAAAATATACTCAGGGCTCGGTCAACAGCGTGATTCAGCGCGCGTCATCGCTGGTTTTCGACACCGTCGAAGCGAAAAAGCACGCCACCCGCAACCGCGCCAAAGGCGAACTGTTCTACGGTCGTCGCGGGACGCTAACCCACTTCTCCCTGCAGGAAGCGATGTGCGAGCTGGAAGGCGGCGCCGGCTGCGCCCTCTTCCCCTGCGGCGCAGCGGCGGTCGCAAATACTATCCTGGCGTTCGTCGAGCAGGGCGACCATATTCTGGTGACCAACACCGCCTACGAGCCGACCCAGGATTTCTGCACTAAAATCCTCGCCAAACTCGGCGTAACCACCGGCTGGTTCGACCCGCTTATCGGCGGCGATATTGCCCGTCTGGTACAGCCGAATACCCGAGTGGTATTCCTCGAATCGCCCGGCTCCATCACCATGGAAGTTCATGATGTCCCGGCGATCGTCGCGGCGGTGCGCAGCGTCGCTCCGCAAGCCATCATTATGATCGATAACACCTGGGCGGCGGGAGTACTGTTCAAAGCGCTGGAGTTTGGTATCGATATCTCTATTCAGGCCGGAACCAAGTACCTGATCGGCCATTCCGATGCGATGGTCGGCACTGCGGTGTCCAATGAGCGCTGTTGGGCGCAGCTGCGGGAAAATGCCTACCTGATGGGGCAAATGGTGGATGCCGATAC
Source organism: Klebsiella sp. HMSC09D12 (assembly GCF_001808475.1). Classification (NCBI taxonomy): domain Bacteria; kingdom Pseudomonadati; phylum Pseudomonadota; class Gammaproteobacteria; order Enterobacterales; family Enterobacteriaceae; genus Klebsiella; species Klebsiella sp. HMSC09D12. The sequence continues at coordinate 32,862 of NZ_KV793492.1, forward strand.
CGCCTACATGACCAGCCGCGGCCTGCGCACCCTGGCCGTCCGCCTGCGTCAGCATCATGAGAGTAGCCTGCAGATTGCCGAATGGCTGGCACAGCATCCGCAGGTAGCGCGCGTGAATCATCCCGCCCTGCCCGGCAGCAAAGGCCATGAGTACTGGAAACGGGACTTCACCGGTAGCAGCGGTCTGTTCTCTTTCGTGCTGAACAAACGCCTGAGTGATGCCGAGCTGTCCGCCTACCTCGACCACTTCAGCTTGTTCAGCATGGCCTACTCCTGGGGCGGCTTTGAATCGCTGATTTTAGCCAATCAGCCGGAACACATTGCCGCAATCCGTCCTGATGCTGAAGTTGACTTCAGCGGCACGCTAATTCGGGTACATATCGGGTTAGAAAATGTTACCGATCTGCTGGATGATTTAGCGGCGGGCTTCGCGCGTATCGTGTAAAGTGACAGTCAGTGGCAACAATAGCGGACGTTTTTAAGAAAAGCGGCCGCTTTAGTTGCGCCCGGGATCAAGGTGCTCGGGCCTCTTCAGGAGTACACTAAATAAAAAACACGGTACCACTTAGGAAAGTCCATGGTTGTCATTCAAGAAATCGTCGCCGCTCTGTGGCAGCATGATTTTGCCGCGTTGGCAAACCCCCACGTTGTGGGCGTTGTATATCTGGTCATGTTCGCAACCCTGTTTCTGGAAAACGGTCTGCTGCCCGCCTCGTTTTTACCGGGCGATAGCCTGCTGTTGCTCGCCGGCGCGCTCATCGCCAAAGGCGTGATGGACTTTGTACCGACTGTCGCTATCTTAACCGCTGCAGCCAGCCTCGGCTGCTGGCTGAGCTATATTCAGGGGCGCTGGCTGGGTAATACCGCCACGGTTAAGCGCTGGCTTGGGCATCTGCCGCATAAATACCATCAGCGGGCAACCTGCATGTTTGACAAGCACGGCCTGCTGGCGCTGCTGGCCGGACGCTTCCTGGCGTTTGTTCGCACCCTTCTGCCAACCATGGCGGGCATTTCCGGGCTGCCGAACCGCCGCTTCCAGTTTTTCAACTGGCTGAGCGCGCTGCTGTGGGTTGGGGTAGTTACCGGTCTGGGCTATGCGTTGAGTATGATTCCCTTCGTAAAACGTCATGAAGATCAGGTCATGACCTGCCTGATGATTCTGCCTATCGCGCTGCTGATAGCCGGGCTGCTCGGTACGGTTATCGTGGTGATTAAAAAGAAATACTGCAACGCCTGATAGGGTGCCAGGGCGGCGAGGATTTGCCGCCCTGAGATCGTTATTACATCCCCTGTATTGTCCTGATGCGTGCCGCATCTTCTCCCGGCGTCATGCCGAAATAACGCTTAAATTCGCGGCTGAACTGCGATGCGCTCTCATACCCTACCCGCATCGCCGCCGCGCTGGCTTTCATGCCGTCGTGGATCATCAGCATGCGCGCTTTATGCAGGCGATAAGTCTTCAGATACTGTAGCGGGGAGGTGCTGGTAACTGATTTAAAGTTATGGTGGAACGCCGAGACGCTCATATTGGCCTCAGCCGCCAGCTGATCGACGCTGAGGTTCTCAGTGTACTGGCTTTCAATGCGCTTCAGCACGCGGCTGATCAGGCTGAAGTGGGTTTGACGGCTGACCAGCGCCAGCAGCGCTCCCCCGCACGGCCCGGTCAGCACGTGATAGAGAATTTCGCGGATGATCTGTTTGCCAAGAATGCGCGCGTCAAGCGGGCGTTCCATCACATCCAGCAGCCGCTCCGCCGCGCACAGAATCTCTTCGGACAGCACCGCAGAGTTGATCCCGCTTGACGCCATGGACGGCTGAAACTGCTCATCCTCCCCGATATCCATCAGCAGTTCTTGCAGTTGAAGAATATCGACATTCAGCCTTATTCCCGCCAGCGGTACTTCCGGGGTGGCAAAAGTTTCGCACTCAAACGGCAGCGGAACCGTCAGCAGCAGATACTCATTGGTGTCATAGCGGAAGGTACGCTCATTGATATAGCCAATTTTATGCCCGGAAAAGAGAAAAACGATCCCCGGCTGGTACATGACCGGCGTACGCGTCCCCGGCTGAGTGCCGTACAGCAGACGGATATCCGGCAGCAGACCATTAAGCATTTCTTCTTTATTTTTCAGCTCATTAACCTTATGCGTTAATAGCTGGCATATCTCAGCGCGGTTCATTTATCGTGCTTCTCCGAACGTTTTTATACCTTCGCATTGTGCGCACTTCCGGCGAATTTCTCCAGCTACAAAGAGAAATGGGCAAGACAACGGCAGGAATGTACATTGAGGGGAACGGTCCGCGGGAACACAATGTCCGTCATCTGGCAGAGGTATTGTCTCTGTTGGCGGTTTTATCTATTTGAGGGCACCAGCCATGAATAATTTCGACCTACATACCCCAACCCGCATTCTGTTCGGTAAAGGCGCGATTGAAAATCTGCGCGATCAAATCCCGGCAGATGCACGTGTGCTTGTCACCTACGGCGGCGGTAGCGTGAAGAAAACCGGCGTGCTTGATCAGGTTCTCAGCGCGCTGAACGGCATTGACGTTCGGGAATTTGGCGGCATCGAGCCAAACCCGTCCTACGAAACGCTGATGAACGCGGTGAAAATCGCGCGTGATGAAAAGATCACTTTCCTGTTGGCGGTGGGCGGCGGCTCCGTTCTCGACGGCACTAAATTCATCGCCGCGGCGGCCCACTACGATGCCAGTATCGATCCGTGGGAAATTCTCGAAACTTACGGCAGCAAAGTGGCCAGCGCTATCCCGATGGGCTCCGTGCTGACGCTGCCTGCGACCGGTTCCGAATCTAATAAAGGCGCGGTGATCTCGCGTAAAACCACCGGCGACAAACGCGCGTTTATGTCCACCCACGTCCAGCCGGTGTTCGCTATTCTGGATCCGGTTTACACCTACACCCTGCCGCCGCGCCAGGTGGCTAACGGCGTCGTTGACGCATTCGTCCATACCGTTGAGCAGTACGTCACCTATCCGGTCGACGGTAAAATCCAGGACCGTTTCGCCGAAGGCATTCTCCTGACCCTGGTGGAAGACGGTCCGAAGGCGCTGAAAGAGCCGGAAAACTACGACGTTCGCGCCAATATTATGTGGGCCGCCACCCAGGCGCTGAACGGCCTGATCGGCGCAGGCGTACCGCAGGACTGGGCGACGCACATGCTGGGCCACGAACTGACCGCCATGCACGGGCTCGATCACGCGCAGACGCTGGCCATCGTTCTGCCGGCGCTGTGGAATGAAAAACGCGAGGCTAAACGCGCTAAACTGCTGCAGTACGCCGCTCGCGTCTGGAACATCACCGAAGGTTCTGAAGAAGAGCGTATTGATGCCGCCATCGCCGCAACGCGTGATTTCTTCGAACGCATGGGCGTCCCGACTCGCCTTTCCGCCTACGGTCTGGATGGTAGCTCCATCCCGGCGCTGCTGGCGAAACTGGAAGAGCACGGTATGACCCAACTGGGTGAAAATCAGGATATTACTCTGGACGTCAGCCGCCGTATTTACGAGGCTGCACGCTAATCAACGCCCTCTCCGACGCGTAAACTCGCGCAAAGGAGAGGAGTTTAACTACCGTTTTTAGCTATTTCGTCCAGACTTAATGCTACCCCTCAGCGGATTCTATTCCGCTGAGTTCATTAACAGGAGGAAGGCATGACACATCCAACCGTTATAAAACTACACGACGGCAACCTGATGCCGCAGCTGGGGCTCGGCGTGTGGAAAGCAGGCAACGAGGAAGTCGTCTCCGCCATTCATAAGGCGCTGGAAGTCGGTTATCGCTCATTTGACACCGCCGCCGTATACCAGAATGAAACCGGCGTCGGCAATGCACTGAGCAGCGCAGGCGTCGCCCGCGATGAGCTGTTCGTCACCACGAAGCTGTGGAATGACGATCAAAAGCAGCCCCGTGAAGCGCTGCAGGAAAGCCTTAAAAAACTCAAACTCGACTACGTCGACTTATACCTCATTCACTGGCCGGTGCCGGCTACGAACCATTATGTTGATGCCTGGAAAAGCCTAATTGAGCTACAGCAGCAAGGGCTGGCAAAAAGCATCGGCGTCTGTAATTTCCAGGTCCACCATCTGCAAAAAATCATTGATGAAACCGGCGTCGCCCCGGTGATAAACCAGATTGAACTGCATCCTCTGCTGCAGCAGCGTCAGCTTCATGCCTGGAATGCGACGCATAAAATTCAGACCGAGTCCTGGAGCCCGCTGGCACAGGGCGGTGAAGGAGTTTTCGATCAGAAAATTATTCACCAACTGGCGGACAAATACGGCAAAACGCCGGCGCAAATCGTCATCCGCTGGCACCTCGATAGCGGCCTGGTGGTGATCCCGAAATCCGTAACGCCGTCGCGCATCGCCGAGAATTTTAACGTTTGGGACTTCCGTCTCGATAAAGATGAATTGAGTGAAATCACTAAGCTGGACAAAAACAAACGCCTCGGACCTGACCCGGATCAGTTCGGCGGTTAATCTTTCCTGCTCCGTCGGATCCCGGCGGAGCATCGCTTTGCAGTCCGGCTAAAACCACGTACATTTATGGCTTATTGCAATCAAATGGATGCGTGCTGATGAGCTGTATTTTCTGTCAAATTGTTGAGGGGAAAGCCCCCTGCCACAAGGTGTGGGAAGATGAGCACCACCTCGCCTTTCTCTCCATTTATCCAAATACCGACGGTTTTACGGTCGTGATCCCGAAGAAGCACTATCCCAGCTATGCGTTTGATATGCCGCCGCAGGCGCTGGCCGACCTGGTGCTGGCGACGCAGAAGGTGGCAAAGCTTCTGGATAAATCCTTCGATGACGTGGGACGTACGGGGATGTTTTTTGAAGGCTATGGCGTTGACCATGTCCACAGCAAACTCAGTCCGATGCACGGCACCGGGGATATGTCCCAATGGCGGCCGATCGAGTCGCGTCAGACTAAGTTTTTTGCGCAATATGAAGGCTATCTCTCCTCCCACGATCACGAGCGGGCGGATGATGAAAAGCTGGCAGCGCTGGCGGCCAGAATCAGAGAAGCATAGCCATAGAATTTGCTTTGCCGTTTGGCAAGCGGCTGACCGGGCCCGGGATGATCAGGCCCGGTCAGCGAGGCACCACCGGGCAATACTGCAGGCTTAACGACCGGCAACCTTGCCGCGTTTTACGGGCTTCTTCGCCGTCGCCCCGCCGTTCGAACGCTGGTGCACAATCGGCGTATGCTTCGTCAGCGCCGGTCGGGTATGGCGGTTCTGGCGACGCGCCTCGCGCATTTCTTCCAGCGTCGGCGCCGGTACCAGGCAATCGCGACGGCTGCCGATCAGGTGCTTTTTACCCATCGTTTCCAGCGCCTGACGGATCAGCGGCCAGTTGGCCGGATCGTGATAGCGCAGCAGCGCCTTGTGCAGGCGGCGCTGTTTGTCGCCCTTCGGCACCACCACATCCTCACTCTTATAGCCAATCTTACCCAGCGGGTTCTTGCCGGTGTAATACATGGTGGTCGAGTTCGCCAGCGGCGACGGATAGAAGTTCTGCACCTGATCCAGGCGGAAACGATGCTGCTTCAGCCACAGCGCGAGATTCACCATATCTTCATCTCGCGTCCCCGGGTGGGCGGAAATAAAGTATGGAATCAGATACTGCTCTTTACCCGCCTGCTTCGAATAAGTATCGAACAACTGCTTAAAGCGATCGTAGCTGCCCATACCCGGCTTCATCATCTTCGACAGTGGCCCCTCTTCGGTATGTTCAGGAGCAATCTTCAGATAACCGCCGACGTGGTGGGTGGCCAGCTCTTTGATGTAGCGCGGATCTTCAACGGCAATGTCGTAACGAACGCCGGATGCGATGAGGATCTTTTTGATGCCTTTAAGATCGCGGGCGCGACGGTAAAGGTTAATCGTCGGCTCATGGTTGGTGTCCATATGCGGGCAGATATCCGGATAAACGCATGACAGGCGGCGGCAGGTCTGCTCGGCGCGCGGCGACTTGCAGCGCAGCATATACATGTTGGCCGTCGGGCCGCCAAGATCGGAAATAATACCGGTAAAGCCGGGCACCGTATCGCGAATCGCTTCGATTTCATTGATGATCGAATCTTCGGAACGGCTCTGAATGATCCGACCTTCATGCTCGGTAATCGAGCAGAACGAACAGCCGCCAAAACAGCCGCGCATGATGTTAATGGAGAAGCGAATCATCTCATAGGCCGGAATGCGGGCATCGCCGTAAGAAGGATGCGGAACGCGCTTATAGGGCAGCGCAAACACGCTATCCATCTCTTCGGTTGAGAGCGGAATGGCGGGCGGGTTAATCCAGATATAGCGCTCGCCGTGCTTCTGCATCAGCGCCCGGGCGCAGCCGGGGTTAGTTTCATGGTGCAGAATGCGCGAGGCATGCGCGTAGAGAACTTTATCGCCTTTTACTTTCTCAAAGGAAGGCAGCAGGACGTAGGTCTTCTCCCACGGCTTAGGACGCGGCGGCTGGACGGTAACGCGCTTCGCTTCCTGCTTTGGCGGCGCGACGGTTTTGTTATCCGCGCACGGTAGATCTTCACCGTACGGATGCGGGATCGGGTCGATTTTCCCCGGCGTGTCCAGACGCGTGGAGTCCACCCCGCTCCAGCCTGGCAGCGCTTCCTTCACCATGATGGCGGTGTTGCGTACATCGCGAATTTGCCCGATAGGCTCGCCGGCGGCCAGACGGTGCGCCACTTCCACCAGCGGACGCTCGCCGTTGCCGAACATCAGCATATCGGCCTTAGAGTCCACCAGCACCGAACGGCGCACGGTATCGGACCAGTAGTCATAGTGCGCGGTACGGCGCAGGCTGGCTTCGATGCCCCCGAGGATCACCGGGACATCTTTCCATGCCTCTTTGCAGCGCTGAGTGTAGACCAGCGTAGCGCGATCCGGGCGTTTACCGGCCACGTTACCCGCCGTGTAGGCATCGTCATGGCGCAGCTTACGGTCGGCAGTGTAGCGGTTGATCATCGAGTCCATGTTACCGGCAGTCACGCCGAAGAACAGGTTCGGTTTACCCAGACGCATAAAGTCATCTTTGTTGTTCCAGTCCGGCTGGGAAATAATCCCCACGCGGAATCCCTGGGATTCCAGCATGCGTCCGCAAATCGCCATCCCGAAGCTCGGGTGATCGACATAAGCATCGCCGGTCACCAGGATGATGTCGCAGCTATCCCAGCCAAGTTGATCCATCTCTTCTCGCGACATTGGCAGAAAAGGCGCGGGGCCAAAACAGGCGGCCCAGTACTGCGGCCAGGAGAAAAGGTCACGATCCGGTTGGATCAGGGATATTGCGCTCATATTGCTTCCGGGGAAAATGATAAAAAAATAATCAAAAAGGGCGGCGATTATAAGCCGGAACGATGGGAGAAATGAAGGAGGTTTTTCCAATCCCGGCCAGCAGCAGGCCGGGACAAAATAAATTACGGCGCCGGATTCACCAGAATCTGGCCAATGGAGCCGCGGTCGGCAAGCTCCAGCGTCTGGCTTAAGTACTGGAACGGAAAGTGCGGCCAGGAGGGTTGGTTGTAATAGACCAACAGCTCAACCTGCCCGTCGATCCAGACGGTATCCTTCCAGCCGCGGTCTTCCGGGAACGGCGCAGAACCGTTCACATTACGCACCTGGAACATGACGCCTTCAATATGGAACGACTGCGGACGGTCGGCGCGCACCGTCCAGCGCTCCCAGGTTCCCTGCTGCGCCGTAATATCAATACGCTGCGGATCCCACAGCTGGCCGTTGATTCCCGGATCGTCGCCAAGCGTAATATCGCGGCTGCGGATCGGCGCGCCGGCCAGCATTTCCGTAGGCAGCAAGCGCACAGGCAGGCTATCGGTCACCAGCGGCAGCAGGCCCGTCGGGCGCAAAGTCAGAATCAGCGTTGAAATCAGGATGCTCGACGGTTCGAAGAAACCGCGAATACGATCGACGATACTCGCCGCTTCCCCGCAGGTTATCGACACCTCATCGCCGTTGGTCATGTCGACCAGGATTTCGCGCCGTTCGCCCGGAGCCAACGACAGCTGCTTTAGCGAAACCGGCGCTGGAAGCAGCCCCTGGTCACCGGAGATGACGTGCAGCAACCGACCATCGCTCATCTGCAGCTGGTAGCGCCGGGAGTTAGACGCATTCAGCAGACGCAGGCGCACCCAGCCGCGCGACACTTCAACAAAAGGCCCCTGCACGCCGTTCACCAGCAGCGTATCGCCAACGAAGCCGCCGCTGCCGGGTTCGCTATATTCAGGCGTACCGAAGTTATCCAGGCGCTTGTCCTGAATAATCACCGGGAAATCATCCACACCGTAGTGGTTAGGGATCGGCAAATTCTTGCTAACCTCATCTTCTACCAGCCACATCCCGGCAAGACCGTTATAAACCTGTTTCGCCATATGGTTTGGCGTGTTGGCCTGATACCACAGCGTCGCCGCGCTTTGGCGGATCGGCAGCACCGGAGCCCAGTCGGCGTTGGCGGACATCATACGCGCCGCGCCGCCAATCAGCGGACCGGGAACCTGCAGACCGCGTATCGTCATCGCGACGTTTTCCGTCAGGCGGTTGCTGTAGATCAGCTTCACATCGTCGCCGTTCCAGACGCGGATGGTTGGCCCCATGTAGCGGCCGTTAATCCCCCACACCGATGCGCGGGTGCCCGGCGTAAACGACCAGTGCGCACGCTGTAGCGTCAAAAATAGCGGCTGCCCGCGGCGGGACTCAAGCAAAGGAGGAATCGGCAGCGCGGGCTGCTGACCAGCAGCCTGTGCCTTCAGCGGCGCGGCGCCTGCGCACAGCGCTACGCCTGTAGCCTTAATGAACTGACGCCGACTGAGTGACATATTAACTCCATGAGACACTGACTAATGAATAAGGGAATTCGTTTCCCGCCAGCAATACGCGCGCCGTTTGCGGCGTTTCCTGTGTTATTTCTTGCCGGCCGCTTCGCGTTCGGCAACTTCTTTATCCAGCTCGGCAATTTTCGCGGACATCAGCTCGCGACAGTGCGTCGCCAGCGCGCGAACGCCCTCTTTCCCGTACTGGCTGGTGTCGACCGGCGGCAGCATTTCGACAATCACCAGACCGTTATTCAGGCGATTGAGCTTAATTTTATTCGAAGTATTAGACACGCATACCGGAATAATGGGTACGCCCGCCGCGATAGCCGCATGAAAGGCACCGGTTTTAAAAGGCAGCAAACCGCGACCGCGGCTGCGAGTCCCTTCCGGAAACATCCAAAAAGATATTTTGCGCTTTTTAAATGCGTTCACGACTTCTGCAATGGTGCCGTGCGCTTTTGTCCGGTTATTGCGGTCAATCAGTAGATTCCCCGTCAACCAATAGAGCTGGCCGAAAAAAGGGATCCACGCCAGGCTTTTTTTACCTACCGTAACGGTCGGCGGCTGTACGATATTCGATGCCGTCACCATATCATAGTTATTCTGGTGGTTAGCGATATAGATAGCGTTGCCGTAGCTTTCGGCATCGGCAGGCTTGCGGAGTTCAACCTTCAGACCGAAGACCGGCGACAGCTTGCCAAAAAGGTGACCGAAGGTGGCGACGTGCTTAGGATTACGCGGACTGAACAGACAATAGATACAGCCGAAGATGCACACCAGAATACAGTAAATGACAACGATAATTAGTCGAAAAATAAATAGCATAGCTACCTCTAAAACCCAAACCGCTTAGAATTATACTCGCTGTTTAGCAAATGATTGACGCCATAGCGCAATTCAGGCCGGGCACAGGTTCCCTGGGAGCACATTGTTAATCGCAATGCCTGAATAAACAACGTTTTTGCGGTAAATATTCACCTCCCCCGCCTCACCGCGAGGGAGGTGCATCTTACTCTTCGCTACCGCCCGCAGAGGCGCGACGCGGAGAATCAATCTCTATCCGATCGATTTTCTGCAATCCGCGCATCAGAGAGCCGCGGCGGCCGCGCTCGCCGGTCACTTTTTGCAGCTCTTCCGGACGGAGTTTAATTTTCCGCTTACCGACATGAATCGTCAGCGTACTTTGCGGCGGCAGGACAAACAGATGCGCCAGGCCATCCTGGCCCGCAGCCGCTTCCGCCGACGGAATATTAATAATCTTGTTGCCCTTACCTTTCGACAGCTGCGGCAAGTCACTGACCGGGAACATCAGCATGCGGCCGGCAGCGGTAATGGCCAGCAGCATGTCAGATTCGTCCTCTATTACCAGCGGCGGCATCACGTGCGCGTTATCCGGAAGGCTAATCAGCGTCTTACCGGCGCGGTTGCGCGCCACCAGATCGTTGAAAGTACAGATAAATCCGTAGCCTGCGTCGGAAGCCAGCAGCAGTTTTTGATCATCGGCTTCCATCAGCATATGTTCAACCGTCGCCCCCGGAGGCAGCGTCAGCTTACCGGTGAGCGGCTCGCCCTGACCGCGCGCGGACGGCAGGGTAATCGGGTCAATCGCGTAGCTGCGCCCGGTAGTGTCAATAAAGACCACCGGCTGATTGCTCTTCCCTTTCACGGCCGATTTAAAACTGTCGCCCGCTTTATAGTTCAGCCCCGGCGCGTCAATATCGTGACCTTTGGCGCTGCGTACCCAGCCGCTCTGCGACAGAACGATAGTCACCGGCTCAGACGGCAGCATATCGTGCTCGCTCATCGCCTTGGCTTCTTCGCGCTCGCGCAGCGGCGAACGGCGATCGTCGCCAAAGGCGTCGGCGTCGGCCTGCAGTTCTTTCTTCAGCAGGTTATTCATCTTGCGTTCAGAGGCCAGGATGGCCTGCAGGTTGTCGCGCTCTTTTTCCAGCTCGTTCTGCTCGCCGCGAATCTTCATCTCTTCCAGTTTGGCGAGATGGCGCAGTTTTAACTCCAGAATCGCTTCCGCCTGGGTCTCGCTGAGGCCGAAGCGTGACATCAGCGCCGGTTTCGGCTCATCTTCGTGACGAATGATCTCGATAACTTCATCGATATTCAGGAACGCCACCAGCAAACCTTCAAGAATATGCAGGCGCTTGAGGACCTTTTCCAGACGGTAGCTGAGACGACGGCGCACGGTATCGCGACGGAAGGTCAGCCATTCCGAGAGGATTTCCAGCAGGTTTTTAACCGCTGGACGGTTATCGAGCCCGATCATATTCAGGTTGATACGATAGCTCTTTTCCAGATCGGTCGTCGCGAACAGGTGGTTCATCACCTGCTCCATATCGACGCGGTTAGAGCGCGGGACGATCACCAGGCGAGTCGGGTTTTCGTGATCCGACTCGTCGCGCAGATCATCCACCATCGGCAGCTTTTTGTTGCGCATCTGGGCGGCGATCTGCTCGAGCACGCGGGCGCCGGAAACCTGATGCGGCAGCGCGCTAATCACCACCGCGCCGTCTTCTTTGGCCCATACCGCGCGCATCCGCACCGAACCGCGGCCATTCTGGTAGATTTTGCGGATTTCGGCACGGGGGGTAATGATTTCCGCTTCGGTAGGATAATCCGGCCCCTGCACGATATCCAGCAGGTCATCCAGCGAAGTTTGCGGCTTTTCAATCAGGGTAATGGCCGCCCGGGCCACTTCACGCAGGTTGTGCGGCGGAATGTCCGTCGCCATCCCAACGGCAATGCCGGTAGTACCGTTTAGCAGAATATTGGGCAGGCGCGCAGGCAGCATCTTCGGCTCCTGCAAAGTGCCGTCGAAGTTTGGTACCCAGTCAACGGTGCCTTGCCCCAGTTCGCTCAGCAGCAGTTCAGCATACTTCGACAAACGGGATTCGGTATAACGCATTGCGGCGAAGGATTTAGGATCGTCCGGCGCCCCCCAGTTTCCCTGACCGTCAACCAGCGGATAGCGGTAGGAGAAGGGCTGAGCCATCAGCACCATGGCTTCATAGCACGCGCTGTCGCCGTGGGGATGGTATTTACCCAGCACGTCACCGACGGTGCGGGCGGACTTTTTGAACTTCGCGCTGGCGTTCAGACCCAGTTCAGACATCGCATAGACGATGCGACGCTGGACCGGCTTCAGGCCATCGCCAATAAACGGCAGCGCCCTGTCCATGATGACGTACATGGAGTAGTTAAGGTAGGCGTTTTCCGTAAATTCATGCAGCGCAAGGCGCTCTGCCATATCGCTCATTAATCGTGAATCCTCAATCTGCGTACCGGCCGTTCGGACGGCAAAACTACCGGCGATAATACCCTATCTGACGCCCTGAGTCACAGGGCGTTAGGCCGGTTGAGGAATTCCGTGAGCATCCTTCAGTTATGGCTGAAGGCGATTCGCAAATTAGGGGGTGATTTTACGAATCTGCTTTACATCGATCTCCACTGAGTTCCAGTCTTTATCGACTTCGCCCTGGATCTCTACCGTATCCTGCGGTGTAACGGTCACGCCGTTCCAGCGCTTGTGATCGATATCGACGTTGACGGTGCCGGAGCTGTCCTGGAATTTATACAGATCATCGGAAATACGCTCCACGATTTTACCGCGCAGGGTCACCCAGGTATCGTCACGCAGGCTTTTCGCATTCGCAACCGTCGTTACGCTCCCGTTCGGGCCAATAAACCCGCCATTTTGCGAGGTTGTCTGGCTGGTTTGCGTGGAGCCAGGGCCGGAAAATCCGCCCTGTTCAGCAGCCAGTACCGGCATGGAAACTAAAGCGATGATGGCGGTCATTGCGGCGATTTTCTTCATGATGTGTTCTCCCTTTGTGTTTATATCGTCACTATTACACCGGGCAAAACTTAACAACTTCTTAAGCGGAAAAAATAAATTTTATTCCTGTACAGGGCGCGCCGCAACGCGCTTTACTGCTGGAATAGCCGAGGGATACAGGAGCAGGAGAATGCGTATTTTATTGGTGGAAGACGATAAACTGATCGGTGACGGCCTCAAGGCAGGGCTGACAAAAATGGGATTCAGCGTCGACTGGTTTACCCGCGGTGAGGAAGGAAAAGCCGCATTGTACAACGCCCCCTATGACGCCATTATTCTGGACCTGACCCTTCCCGGCATTGATGGGCTGGATATCCTGCGCGAATGGCGCGACAAAGGCCGCCATGAACCGGTACTGATCCTTACCGCCCGCGACGCGCTCAGCCAGCGGGTTGAAGGGCTTCGGCTCGGCGCCGATGACTATCTATGCAAACCCTTTGCGCTGATTGAAGTCGCCGCCCGTCTGGAAGCGCTGATGCGCCGCGCCCACGGCCAGAGCAGCAGCGAGCTGCGGCACGGCAGCGTGGTTCTCGACCCGGGCCGGCTCACGGCCACCCTGAACGGCGAAAGCCTGGCGCTCAAGCCAAAGGAGTTTGCTCTGCTGGAGCTGATGATGCGTAACGCCGGACGCGTGCTGCCGCGTAAGCTGATCGAAGAAAAACTCTACAGCTGGGATGACGACGTTTCCAGCAATGCGATAGAGGTGCACGTCCACCATCTACGCCGTAAACTCGGCAGCGGTTTCATTCGCACCGTTCACGGTATCGGCTACACCCTGGGGGACGCATGAAACGACTGGGCAAACTGAGCCTGCGCGTTCGCCTGACGCTCCTTTTCCTGCTGCTGACCAGCGCCGCATGGGGCATCGCCAGCTTTGTGGCCTGGCAACAAACGACCGATAAGCTGGATAAGCTCTTCGATACCCAGCAGCTGCTATTCGCCCGCCGCCTTAGCGCAATGAATTTTGACGAGCTTCACACTCTCTCTTCGCAGGTGCGAGAGAAGAAGAAGGTCAAGCACGGTCATCTCGACGACGACGCGCTGGCTTTCGCTATCTTTACCACCGATGGCAAGATGGTGCTTAACGATGGCGAGAATGGCCAGGATATCCCGTGGGGCCGCAATCGGGAGGGATTCAGCGACGGCTATCTGCGCGGCGATGACGACGAGTGGCGTTTTCTGTGGCTCACCACCCGCGACGGCCGCCATCGTATCGTTGTCGGCCAGGAGTGGGATTACCGTCGCGAGATGGCGCTGGATATCGTCACCAGCCAGCTCACGCCCTGGCTGATTGCGCTGCCGCTTATGTTTTTGCTACTCATCGTGCTGTTAAGCCGGGAACTGGCGCCGCTGAAAAAGCTGGCCAACACGCTGCGCGCCCGGGCGCCGGATTCCGCCGAAACGCTGAATAATAAAAACGTGCCCAATGAAGTTCGCCCGCTGGTCGACGCGCTAAATCAGCTGTTTATCCGCACGCATGATGCCATGATCCGCGAGCGTCGCTTCACATCCGATGCGGCCCACGAACTGCGCAGTCCACTGGCGGCGCTGAAGGTGCAAACTGAAGTAGCCCAGCTTTCGAAGGACGATCCGCAGGGGCTGGATAAAGCGCTGGCGCAGCTTCACCAGGGTATCGATCGCGCAACCCGCCTGGTCGATCAGCTTCTGACTTTGTCGCGCCTGGATTCGCTGGCGCAGCTGGACGATATCCAGCGCGTCGCCCTGGACGACCTGCTGCAGTCGGCGGTGATGGAGATGTACCACCCCGCTCAGCAGGCCGGCGTTGAGCTGCGTCTGCATCTGAATGCGGATAACGTCGCACGCACCGGCCAGCCGCTGCTGTTAAGCCTGCTGGTGCGCAATCTTTTAGATAACGCCGTACGCTATAGCGCCGCCGGAAGCCAGGTCGATATCACGCTTGAAGCTGGTGAATTTCGCGTGCGCGATAACGGCCCGGGCATTAGCGCCGAAGCCCTGGCGCGTATCGGCGAGCGCTTTTATCGCCCGCCGGGACAGGAACAACCCGGCAGCGGTCTTGGGCTATCCATCGTCAAACGTATCGCCGCGCTGCACGGAATGACAGCCAGTTTCGGCAACGCCCGGGACGGCGGATTCGAAGCGCGCATTCGCTGGTAGCGCTATTATTGCTAAAAAAGCAAAAGACTTTGCACATTTTGCTCATTTTACCGCTCTGCCCGACGGGGTAACATGACTCACAAAATTGAAAGGTTGAGGATAAAAAATGAGCAACATTCTGATTATCAACGGTGCGAAAAAATTCGCCCACTCTAACGGCCAACTGAACGACACCCTGACCGAGGTCGCGGATGGTTATCTGCGCGACGCCGGGCATGATGTCAAGGTCGTCCGCGCCGAGAGCGAATACGATGTAAAAGAAGAGGTGCAGAATTTTCTCTGGGCTGACGTGGTTATCTGGCAGATGCCGGGCTGGTGGATGGGCGCGCCCTGGACGGTGAAAAAGTACATCGACGACGTCTTTACCGAAGGTCACGGAGCGCTGTACGCCAGCGATGGCCGCACCCGCTCCGATGCCAGTAAGAAATATGGTTCCGGCGGCCTGATTCAGGGCAAAAAATATATGCTGTCCCTGACCTGGAATGCGCCGATGGAAGCCTTCACCGAGAAAGATCAGTTTTTCCACGGCGTCGGCGTCGACGGCGTTTACCTGCCGTTCCATAAGGCTAACCAGTTCCTTGGGATGAGCGCCCTGCCGACCTTCATCGCCAACGATGTGATCAAAATGCCCGATGTTCCGCGTTATACGGCAGAATATCGCAAGCATCTGGCGGAAATTTTTGGTTAACTGTACTGAGTTATGAAAAGACGACAAGCGCGGCTACTCTGGCGGCGGCTTGAAGTATGATGAGAATACACAGAAGGAGTTGAGTTAACCATGTTGACAGTGATTGCTGAAATTCGCACTCGTCCGGGGCAACACCATCGTCAGGCGGTGCTGGATCAGTTCGCAAAAATTACCCCGACCGTTCTCCAGGAAGAGGGCTGTCACGGCTATGCGCCGCTGGTGGATCACGCCGCTGGCGTCAGTTTTCAGACCACCTCGCCGGACTCCATTGTCATGGTCGAGCAGTGGGAAAGCGTCGCCCATCTTGAAGCGCACCTGCAGACTCCGCACATGAAAGCCTACGGTGAAGCCGTTAAAGGCGACGTGCTGGAGATGAATATCCGTATTCTGGAATCCGGTATTTAAGCGCACAAAATAAATCGGCCAGTTCCCTGGCCGATTTTTTTATTACCCGTCCAGCTCAGCCAAATCGCCCTTCTCTTGTAGCCAGTTACGCCGATCTTCAGAACGCTTCTTCGCTAACAGCATGTCCATCATGGCAGTCGTCTGCTGTTCGTCCTCATCGTTGATAATCAGCTGCACCAGACGGCGGGTATTCGGATCCAGCGTCGTCTCACGCAGCTGCATCGGGTTCATCTCGCCCAGCCCTTTAAAGCGCTGTACGTTTGGCTTACCCTTCTTCCGCTTAAGCTGTTCCAGCACGCCGGTTTTCTCTTCTTCCGTCAGCGCGTAATACACCTCTTTACCGAGGTCGATACGGTATAGCGGCGGCAGCGCCACGTAAACATGGCCGTGTTTAACCAGATTACGGAAGTGTCTGACGAACAGCGCGCACAGCAGGGTTGCGATATGCAGACCGTCGGAGTCGGCATCCGCCAGAATACAAATCTTGCCGTAGCGCAGCTGGCTCAGGTCGTCGCTATCCGGGTCGATACCGATGGCGACAGAAATGTCATGCACTTCCTGTGAAGCCAGTACTTCATCGGAAGAGACTTCCCAGGTGTTAAGGATTTTACCTTTCAGCGGCATGATCGCCTGATATTCGCGATCGCGCGCCTGCTTGGCAGAACCGCCCGCCGAATCCCCTTCCACAAGGAACAGTTCGGTTCGGTTCAAATCCTGGGCGGTGCAGTCCGCCAGCTTGCCGGGCAGCGCCGGACCGCTGGTTAGCTTTTTGCGCACCACTTTTTTCGCCGCGCGCAGGCGACGCTGGGCGCTGGAGATCGCCATTTCCGCCAGCAGCTCTGCCGACTGGACGTTCTGGTTTAGCCACAGGCTGAAGGCATCTTTGACGACTCCGGAAACAAACGCGGCGCACTGGCGTGAAGAGAGGCGCTCTTTGGTTTGCCCGGCAAACTGCGGATCCTGCATCTTCACGGAGAGTACGTAGGCGCAGCGCTCCCAGATATCTTCCGCCGACAGCTTCACGCCGCGCGGCAGGATGTTCCGGTATTCGCAGAACTCGCGCATGGCGTCCAGTAAGCCCTGGCGCAGGCCGTTAACGTGGGTTCCGCCCTGCATGGTAGGAATCAGGTTGACGTAGCTTTCGGTCAACAGCTCGCCGCCTTCCGGCAGCCACAGCAGCGCCCAGTCGACCGCTTCGGTATCGCCAGAGAAGGTGCCGACGAACGGTTTTTCCGGCAGCAGAGGCAGGCCGTTAACCGCTTCGCTAAGATAGTCGGTCAGGCCATCGGCGTAGCACCAGCGCTGCTCGCTGTCGTTGACCAAATCGCGGAAAACAATCTCTACGCCCGGGCAAAGAACGGCCTTGGCTTTTAACAAATGCGAAAGGCGCGAGACGGAAAAACGTGGGCTATCAAAAAAGCTTTCATCCGGCCAGAAATGGACGCTGGTCCCGGTATTGCGCTTACCGCAGGTGCCGGTCACGTGGAGATCTTCCACTTTGTCGCCGTTTTCAAAGGCGATGCTATAGACCTGACCGTCGCGGCGCACGTTCACTTCAACGCGTTTCGATAAGGCGTTGACCACTGAAATCCCGACGCCGTGCAGGCCGCCGGAGAACTGGTAGTTCTTATTGGAGAACTTCCCTCCCGCGTGCAGGCGGCAAAGAATCAGTTCAACTGCCGGCACCCCCTCTTCAGGGTGGATATCTACCGGCATTCCGCGTCCATCGTCGATAACTTCCAGCGACTGATCGGCATGGAGAATGACCTCCACGCGTTTCGCGTGACCGGCCAGAGCCTCATCCACGCTGTTATCAATAACTTCCTGACCAAGATGGTTTGGTCGTGTGGTATCCGTGTACATTCCCGGACGGCGGCGAACCGGCTCTAGCCCGGTGAGTACCTCAATGGCATCAGCGTTATATGAAGATTGCGTCATGGTGTGTATTCGTAGGTCGTTCCGAACCGCTTAGCGCAGGCCCAGAAAATCGATAATCTGAGTGAAATGATCTTCAAAGCCAACAAATGCGTGATTACCGCCCTCCTCTACCGTTTGTCGGCAGGAGGCGAAATAATCAACGGCCTGGCGGTAATCAAGCACTTCATCGCCCGTTTGCTGTAATAACCAGATTAAATCCGGCGCTTCCAGCGGGTCAATTTGCATGACTTTGAGATCGTAAATATGGCGTGACTCTAGCACATATTGCTGCCCCGTGTATGGATTCTCATTGGGGCCCAGGAAATTGTTCAGCAGCTCGAACGGGCGCACCGCAGGGTTCACTACCACCGCGGGCAGCATAAAACACTGCGATAGCCAGGTCGCATAATATCCCCCCAGCGAGGAGCCGACAACGCCCAGCGGTTCGCCGCCGTGTTCCAGCACGAGGGCCTCCAGATATTCCGCCGCTTGCGCAGGATAAACCGGGAGCTCAGGTATCACCATAGAGATGTGGGGATAAGTCCGCGCCAGCCACTCTTTCAGCGCAGTCGCTTTTGCCGACCGCGGTGAGCTGTTAAAACCATGCAGGTAGAGAAGCGTAGACATCAGTATCCTTCTGAAGCGATATCCGGGTGAAATTTCACGCCTTCAAGGCGGCAAACTTCAGTGGTCAAGGTGCCGTCAGGATGCAGTTCCAGCCAGCGCCAGCCTGGGGAGACGGTATCGAGCGTGAAGTTAGCGCAGTGCGGCTTAAACTGCACGCAGGTGGATGGCGTGGCCATCATTCGCCGCCCGTTCCAGTCAAGGTCCAGCTCCTGGTGAATATGACCGCACAGCAGATGCTTAACGCGAGGAAAAGCAGCCAGCGCGCAATCAAGCGCCCCGGCATTGCGCAGGCTATGCTGATCCAGCCAGCTACAGCCTGACGGCAGAGGATGATGGTGTAACAGCAGCAGCGTGTAACGCTCAGGAACCTCCGTCAGCTTCTGCTCAAGCCACTCCAGCTGGAAATCGCTCAGCTCGCCGTGCGGCACACCGAACACCTGGCTGTCCATCAGCAATATCTGCCAGTGGTCGCCCAGCAATACGCGTTTAGCGGGGGAGATGCCTGATTCCTGCAGCGTGCTGTACATCGCCGGTTGAAAATCATGATTGCCCGGTAGCCAGACGCAGGGTGCAGCAAAACTCGCGATGCCTTCAGCAAAATGCTGATAGGCCGCGGCGGAGTGATCTTGCGCCAGATCGCCTGTGGCAACAATCAGGTCGCATTCTCGCTGAGAGGCGTGGATAGCATCCAGTACAGCCTGATAGCTTTCCCAGGTATTGATACCTAACAGCGTTTCGTGTTTTTCAGCAAACAGGTGAGTATCAGTAATTTGTAATATCCTGACTCTGGCCTCACCAGCCAAAGGTAGGTTTAACAGGCTTTCCAAATGGTGTCCTTAGGTTTCACGACGCTAACAAACCGGAATCGCCATCGCTCCATGTGCTAAACAGTATCGCAGCCAATCGGCCAGAAACTGATTAATTTGATGCTTTTCGTCGCGTTGATGCAACTTTTTATTAGGATAATCATACCGCGCTTTGAAGCGAAAGATCTGCTGGCTTGAACACACTTCAGCGACCATTGCATCGTGATAGAGCCGTACCGTCATTGACGGCAGACTCCAGTAGCTTACCGCTGGCAGAGTCTGTTCAATCGCCACTAAGGTAGTGTAGCGGGTCGATTCGACGATCGTTAATCGGTATTGCGCATTGCCCACCTGGTAACTCACCTTTTCTCCCGCTGCATCCGTTCGCGGCAACAGGCGGCGCAGCTGAGCAAAATTGGTTTCACACAGGCGCATCATTTCAGGGAAGTCAGGTGTATAACGCTTCATTTTGTCCACTCGTTTCGTAAATTGTGATAATGCAGTTGCAGCCATTGCAGCGCAATGACAGAGGCTGCGTTGTCGATTTTCCCCTCTTCTACCCACCGATAAGCCTGTTCCCGGCTTACCACATGGACACGAATATCCTCATTTTCATCGGCCAGTCCGTGAATCCCCTTTGCCGTCGTTGCATCGACTTCACCCACCATAATAGACAGCCTTTCGCTGGTGCCGCCGGGGCTGGCCAGGTAACTCAGGACCGGCTTAATACGGCCGACATTAAGCCCGGCTTCTTCTACCGCCTCACGGCGGGCGACATCTTCAGGCGACTCGCCTTCTTCAATCATGCCGGCGACCATTTCGAGCAGCCACGGGCTCTCACTGGTATCATACGCCGCAATACGGATCTGCTCGACGAGCACCACTTCATCACGCACCGGGTCAAAGGGTAGCAAGACTGCTGCGTGACCGCGCTCAAAAATTTCGCGGGTCACCTCGCCGCTCATCTCACCGTTAAACAGGCGGTGGCGGAAACGATATAAATCGAGCGAAAAAAAACCACGATAGAGCGTTTCGCGTGCAATAATTTCTACATCGTTTTTAGAGAAGGTAATCTCCTGCTGATTGACATTACTCATTTCGATATCCTGTAGAATATGAAGTTATGAATTTATAGACGGTGTGGCTACCGTTTTATGGCGCGTATGTTAGATTGGTGCAAATTACCGCCCCATGGCACATAACGCCAACTTTTTACGGTAACAGACTCTATACAATCAGCGATTATTTTTAGAATTTGAGTAGCGCTAAATGCTTCACAACAAGGAATGCAAATGAAGAAACTCTTTCCCATCCTTATCGGCCTGGGCCTGACTGGCTTCAGCGCCATGAGCCAGGCAGAAAACCTGCTGCAGGTTTATCAGCAGGCGCGTATCAGTAACCCTGATCTGCGTAAATCAGCAGCCGATCGTGATGCCGCATTCGAGAAGATCAACGAAGCGCGTAGCCCATTACTGCCGCAGCTCGGTCTGGGTGCGGACTATACCTATACCAGCGGCTTCCGTGATTATAAAGACCAGAACTCTAACGTTACCAGCGGCTCGCTACAGCTCACGCAGGTCCTGTTCGATATGTCGAAGTGGCGCGCGCTGACGCTGCAGGAAAAACAAGCCGGTATTCAGGACGTCACCTACCAGACGGACCAGCAAACGCTGATCCTCAATACCGCAACCGCCTATTTTAAAGTGCTGGCCGCGATCGATACGCTCTCCTATACCGAAGCGCAGAAACAGGCGATTTATCGTCAGTTAGATCAGACCACCCAGCGCTTTAACGTTGGCCTGGTTGCCATCACTGACGTACAAAACGCCCGCTCGCAGTACGATGCTGTGCTGGCGAACGAAGTGACCGCGCGCAACGATCTCGATAACGCCGTCGAAGAACTGCGCCAGGTGACCGGCAACTACTATCCAGAACTGGCGTCGCTCAACGTGGATGGTTTTAAAACCAACAAACCGTCAGCCGTTAACGCGCTGCTGAAAGAAGCGGAAAGCCGTAACCTGTCGCTGCTGCAGGCGCGTCTGAGCCAGGATCTGGCGCGCGAGCAGATTCGCCAGGCGCAGGATGGGCATCTGCCGACCCTGAATTTGAACGCATCCAGCGGAGTATCTAATAACCGCTACAGCGGCTCTAAGAGCATTTCACAGGACGCTGACGTAGGGCAGAACAAAATCGGCCTTAGCTTCTCCCTGCCGTTGTATCAGGGCGGAATGGTGAACTCTCAGGTTAAACAGGCGCAGTACAACTTTGTCGGCGCCAGCGAACAGCTGGAAAGCGCCCACCGTAGCGTGGTGCAGACCGTTCGTTCATCTTTTAACAACGTGAACGCGTCTATCAGCAGCATTAATGCCTACAAACAGGCCGTGGTTTCCGCGCAAAGTTCCCTGGATGCTATGGAAGCGGGTTATTCGGTAGGTACGCGTACCATCGTCGATGTCCTGGACGCGACCACTACGCTGTATAACGCAAAACAGCAACTGTCCAACGCGCGTTATAACTACCTGATTAACGAGCTGAACATCAAATCCGCACTCGGTACGCTGAACGAGCAGGATCTGGTTGCGCTGAACAATACGCTGGGCAAGTCTATTCCGACTTCACCGGATAGCGTCGCGCCGGAAAATCCTCAGCAGGATGCCAGCGCCGACGGCTACAGCAACACCGCCGCGGCAAAACCAGCATCAGCACGCAGCACCAGCGGCAGCAACCCGTTCCGCCAGTAGTCCGCTTGCGTCGTCCGCGCTTCGCTTACCCACACGGGTAAGCGAAGCGTTAAACGTAAGGCAACGTAAAGATCTCCCGCTTTCCGCCCCTATTCGCTTCATTTTCCACCACTCATCCTCTATCCTGAGCGTTAACAAAACGCATACCACTGGGTCCAGGAAGACAATCATGAAACGGACAAAAAATATTAATCACGCCTCCTTTCGCAAAAGCTGGAGCGCGCGCCATTTAACTCCCGTTGCGCTTGCCGTTACGGCCGTGTTTATGCTCGCCGGTTGTGAACAAAGCGATGAAACGGTTTCTCTTTATCAAAACGCCGATGACTGCTCTGCCGCCAACCCGAGCAAAGCCGCAGAGTGCACCACTGCCTACAATAACGCGCTTAAAGAAGCGGAACGTACAGCCCCTAAATACGCCTCCCGCGAAGACTGCGTCGCCGAGTTCGGTGAAGGTCAGTGCCAGCAGGCGCCGGCTCAGGCCGGTATGGCTCCGGAAAACCAGGCTCAGGCGCAAAGCAGCGGCAGCTTCTGGATGCCGCTGATGGCTGGCTACATGATGGGCCGGATGATGGGCGGCGGAATGGGCGCTCAGCAGCCGCTGTTCAGCTCAAAAAACCCGGCCAGCCCGGCCTATGGTAAATATACCGACGCTGGCGGTAAGAGCTACGGCGCAGCGCAGCCGGGCCGTACCATGAACGTGCCGAAAACCGCAATGGCGCCAAAACCGGCCACCACCAGCACCGTGACGCGCGGCGGATTTGGCGACTCGGTCGCCAAGCAGTCAACAATGCAGCGCAGCTCGGCGAGCTCCTCTTCATCACGCTCGATGGGCGGCTAAGCGACATGGAAAGAATCAGCATTACCGAGCGCCCGGACTGGCGTGAAAAAGCGACAGAATATGGTTTTAACTTTCACACCATGTACGGCGAGCCGTACTGGAGCGAAGAAGCTTATTACAAACTGACGCTGGCGCAGGTTGAGAAGCTCGAAGACGTCACGGCAGAACTGCACCAGATGTGTCTGCAGGCGGTTGAAAAAGTCATCGCCAGCGATGATTTAATGACCAAATTCCGCATCCCCAAACATACCTGGGGATTCGTGCGTCAGTCGTGGAAAACCCATCAGCCCTCGCTGTATTCGCGTCTCGATCTGGCGTGGGACGGCGTCGGTGAGCCGAAACTGCTGGAGAACAATGCCGATACGCCGACCTCGCTGTACGAAGCGGCATTCTTCCAGTGGATCTGGATGGAAGATCAGCTGAACGCCGGTCAACTGCCCGCGGGCAGCGATCAGTTTAACAGCCTGCAGGAGAAGCTGATCGATCGCTTCAGCGAACTTCGCGAGCAGTTCGGCTTCCAGTTGCTCCACATGGCCTGCTGCCGCGATACCGTTGAAGACCGTGGCACCGTGCAGTATTTACAGGACTGCGCCGCAGAAGCGGGCGTGGCTACTGAGTTTCTCTATATCGAAGACATTGGACTGGGTGAAAAAGGCCAGTTTACCGACCTCCAGGATCAGGTGATTGGTAATCTGTTCAAGCTCTATCCGTGGGAATACATGCTGCGCGAGGTGTTCTCCACCAAGCTGGAAGATGCAGGCGTGCGCTGGCTGGAGCCGGCCTGGAAGAGCATCATCTCCAACAAAGCGCTGCTGCCGCTGCTGTGGGAGATGTTCCCCAACCATCCGAACCTGCTGACCGCTTATTTCAGTGAAGATGCGCACCCGGAAATGGACAAGTACGTTATCAAGCCCATTTTCTCCCGCGAAGGCGCTAACATTTCTATTGTTGAAAACGGCAAAGTGCTGGAGGCGGTAGAAGGTCCGTACGGTGAAGAAGGCACCATCGTGCAGGAGTTCTATCCGTTGCCGAAGTTTGGCGACAGCTACACGCTCATCGGCAGCTGGCTGATTAACGACCAGCCGGCGGGTATTGGCATTCGCGAAGACCGGGCGATGATCACCCAGGATCTATCGCGTTTTTATCCGCACATTTTCGTTGAGTAACCTCTAACCCCGGCAGTATCGCGTACGGCCGGGGTTTATCTGTTCTCAAGCGCCAATCACCACTGACAGCATGCTCAGGGATCCCATTTCCATTCCTTCTACCGGGATCGTAATCGGCTCCTCGCCGTCCCAGGCCCCCAGTACGTACAGCAGCGGCAGGAAGTGATCGGCCGTTGGGTTAGATAACGATCCGCCTTCATGCGTCAGGTAATTCACCAGCGGATGTTCCGCCACGGGGCCTTTCCATGCCAGGTTCGCCTTCACGTAGTTATTAAACGACTCCGCCCAGGGATAGGCCGTATTCTCGCCGTGCCAGCGTGCGGTGCGCAGGTTATGCACCACGTTGCCGCTTGCCACCAGCATAATGCCTTCATCGCGCAGCTGAGCCAGCTTACGCCCCATTTCGAAATGCCATGCGGCGGGTTTCGTGCTATCAATACTTAGCTGCACCATCGGAATATCGGCGTCGGGATACATTTTAATCAACACGCCCCATGAACCATGGTCAAAGCCCCAGGCTTCTTTATCCAGCGTCACCGGCACCGGCGCCAGCAGCTCAACCAGGCGCTGGGCCAGTTCAGGTGAACCCGGAGCCGGATAATGCATATCGTATAGCGCCTGTGGAAAACCGCCAAAATCATGAATCGTTTTCGGCGCTTCCATCGCCGTCACTCCCGTACCGCGAGTGAACCAGTGAGCGGAGATAACCACGATGGCTTTCGGCCGCGGTAAAGTCTCGCCCAGATGCCGCCAGGCGCGAGTATAGATGTTATCTTCCAGCACGTTCATCGGGCTGCCATGGCCTAAAAATAGCGCGGGCATGCGGATACGGGACATAGTGATATCCTTGATTGAGAGAGAGTTGATGTATTTACATTACGCGCTTTTGATTCAGGATAAACTCAGATAAGCATGATGATGATCGTCAGAAAATTTGAATGTAAGGGGCGGTAAAGAGTGAATCCGTGCACTCGCGATCGTCTATGAATAGCGATATTCTCAATAAGAATCATTTTCATAAGGAGGTGAATGTTGTCCTCACCCATCATTTTGACTCTGCTGGCAGGGAGCGCCACCTTTATTGGGGCAATATTCGGCGTGCTCGGCCAGAAACCCTCGAACCGCTTATTGGGTTTCTCTCTGGGTTTCGCCGCCGGGATCATGCTACTCATTTCCTTAATGGAGATGCTGCCCGCTGCGCTGGCGACTGAAGGCATGTCGCCGCTGCTCGGCTACGGCATGTTTATCATCGGCCTTCTCGGCTACTTTGCGCTTGACCGCATGCTGCCTCACGCCCATGCGCAAGATCTGATGAACCCCGGCATCTCCCGCCCGCGAAATCTGCGACGTACGGCGATATTGCTGACGTTAGGCATTAGCCTACATAACTTTCCTGAAGGTATTGCCACTTTTGTGACGGCCAGCAATAACCTTGAGCTGGGCATGGGGGTCGCGTTAGCCGTCGCGCTGCATAACATCCCGGAAGGGCTGGCAGTAGCAGGGCCGGTCTATGCCGCCACGGGTTCCAGGAGTAAAGCGGTATTCTGGGCAGGGCTTTCCGGGATGGCGGAAATCTTCGGCGGCGTGCTGGCCTGGCTGGTACTGGGCAGCGTGATCTCTCCGGTGATGATGGGCGCGGTCATGGCCGCGGTTGCCGGTATTATGATTGCGCTATCGGTTGATGAGCTCATGCCGCTGGCGAAAGAACTCGATCCGCAAAGCAACCCGAGCTATGGCGTGTTGTGCGGAATGTCGGTAATGGGATTAAGCCTGGTGGTTTTGCAAACGGTAGGGATTGGCTAAACAAAAGCTAAAAACAATAAAGCCCACCATAAGGCGGGCTTTATTCAGCAACCAGCGGCAATTAGCTGGCTTTACGCTCGTGTTCGCGACGGTAAGCCACTAAATCTTCAATGGTGACTACTTCCATATTGTGCTGTTTAGCAAACTCAATGCACTGCGGCGCACGCGCCATAGAGCCGTCGTCGTTAGTCAGTTCGCACAGTACGCCCGCCGGTTTGAGGCCAGCCAGGGTGACCAGATCGATTGTAGCTTCGGTGTGGCCGCCGCGGGTCAGAACGCCGCCCGGCTGAGCGCGCAGCGGGAAAACGTGGCCAGGACGGTTCAGGTCTGACGGCTTCGCGCCATCGGCAATTGCCGCACGTACGGTCGTTACGCGGTCAGCGGCGGAAACGCCGGTAGTCACGCCTTCAGCAGCTTCGATGGTGACGGTAAAACCGGTACCGTAGGCGCTGGTGTTGTTCTCTACCATCATTGGCAGGTCGAGCTGTTTACGACGATCTTCCGTCAGGCACAGGCAGACAATGCCGCTACCGTGGCGAATGGTCAACGCCATCTGCTCAACGGTCATGGTTTCTGCGGCGAAAATCATATCGCCTTCGTTTTCACGGTCTTCATCGTCAAGTACCATCACACCGCGGCCTTCGCGCAGTGCATCTAAAGCACGTTCCACACGTTCAAAAGCGGTACCAAAAGAGGAAAGTAGCGTCTGATTCATGGTAAATAAACCTCATTAATTGTATGGTTACCAGAATCAGGGCAGTCTTAGGAGCGCCGGTTTAGCGGCAAAAGTCAACGCAAGCGGGCGAAAACCCGACTGAGCCGTTACTCTCTCCCATCCGGACTCTAACCGTCGGCCCCGGAATTACACCGGATCTGCTGACCTTTCTGCATTTACAGAAAGCGCTCGCGGGCTTTCAACGCTATGGTTGATTTACCGCCGGTGGGGAATTTCGCCCCGCCCTGAGAATAAGCGAAGTAACTATAACGCTATTGACTATCGTCGGCAATGCATAAGCTTCAAACATTTATGGTTTATAGGTACCGCCGATCGCACTACAATGAGCGAATAACCGACCAGAGCAGGAAACCACCATGATTGACCCGAAAAAAATTGAACAAATCGCCCGCCAGGTTCATGAATCGATGCCGAAGGGGCTCCGCGATCTGGGGGAAGACGTGGAGAAAAAAATTCGTCAGGTGCTCCAGTCGCAGTTAACTCGCCTGGACCTGGTAAGCCGCGAAGAGTTCGACGTGCAGACGCAGGTGCTGCTGCGCACGCGTGAAAAGCTGGCGCTTCTGGAGCAACGTCTGAGCGAGCTGGAAAATCGTCCTCTAAACGCGCCGGCGACGCCGGACGCCGAAGAGAAGCTCTAAAAATAAGCAACGGGCCGTCAGGCCCGTTGTCGTATCGGTTGAGGGTAAGTAGATTAGTGCTCCAGCTCCGCTTCAGGGGTCATGGCTTTATTCGCCTGCTGGCAGTAAAGTTCATAGCGTTGACAAAACCATTCACGATGCTCTTCATCCATATTGCCGACAATGGCCTGAAGATCGACGGGCTGACCTTGTGCGTTCATTCTGGCGAAACTCTGGGCCAGAAAATCAAAATTCTTCATTAAATACATGTCTTTATTCTTCATACGCATACTCCTTCAGCCGTTGGTGTTCTGATTGGTCATATGCTTTTTACTGACTTCAGTATTTATCCTTACCTTAACTTTTTTTGTACGAAAAATGCGCCTGAAATGGCTATTTATTGAGCCAAATCATTTATGCCGTCATTAAATAGAAAGAGGCCCACGATTAGACGATCGCGGGCCTCTGTTGTACGAATTTGCAGCGTTATCGCTGGTTACGCTTATTTTCGCTTACCAGATCCGGATTAGCAGCCGCTCCAGTGAAGAGAGAAAACATTACTGATTGTTATCTTTCTGGATCTTCCTGATGATATTGGTCGTTGAGCAGCCATCTTCGAAGTTGAGCACCAGCACCTCGCCGCCGTTTGCCCACACCTCTTCGCTGCCGGCAATCTGCTCCGGCTTATAGTCCCCACCTTTCACCAGCAGATCCGGCAGAATTCCGGCAATCAGCCGCTGCGGAGTATCTTCTTCAAAAGAAACCACCCAGTCGACGGCCTCCAGCGCGCCCAGCACGATCATTCGCTGATCCAGCGGGTTGACCGGACGAGACTCGCCTTTCAGACGCCGGGTTGAAGCATCGCTGTTCACCGCGACAATCAGCCTGTCACCCAGTTTGCGAGCGTTCGCCAGGTAGGAAACGTGGCCCGCGTGTAAAATATCGAACACGCCGTTGGTCATCACAACTTTCTCGCCGCGCTTGCGCGCCGCGGCTACCGCCAGCTTGAGTTCTTCTTCGCTCATCACGCCAAAACCGGTCTCGGAGCGCCCGCGTACCGCGTTCTCCAGTTCGATAGGCGAAACGGTAGAGGTACCGAGTTTACCCACCACGACGCCAGCCGCCGCGTTGGCAAAGTAGCAAGCTTCTTCCAGAGTATTGCCGGAAGCCAGCGTCGCCGCCAGCACGCCGATGACCGTGTCGCCCGCGCCGGTAACGTCATAGACTTCCTGGGCCTGCGTGGGCATATGCAGCGGCGGTCGCCCCGGCTGCAGCAGCGTCATCCCCTGCTCGGAACGGGTCACCAGCAGCGCAGAGAGGTCGAAATCGGCGATGATTTTCATGCCGCGTTCAACGATCTCTTCTTCATCCTTACATTTACCCGCTACCGCCTCAAATTCTGAGAGGTTAGGCGTCAGCAGGGTAGCGCCGCGATAGCGTTCAAAATCCGTGCCTTTCGGATCGATAAGCACCGGAACGCCCGCATCGCGCGCCAGCTTGATCATGGTCTGGACGCTGGTCAGCGCGCCTTTGGCGTAATCAGAGAGCACCAGGGCGCCAATAGAGCCCAGCGCCTGCTGAATACGTTCGTGCATCGGCTGCGGATCGACGCCGGAGAACCCTTCTTCAAAATCGAGACGAATCAGCTGCTGGTTGCGCGACAGCACGCGCAGTTTGGTAATCGTCGGATGCGTCGGGACGGATACGAAGTCGCACTTCACGTTGACGTCAGCCAGCGCCTTACTTAACGCACGGGCGGCATCGTCAATCCCGGTCAGACCAACGAGGCGGGAGGTCGCGCCGAGCGACGCAATGTTCATCGCCACGTTTGCCGCGCCGCCAGGACGTTCTTCGATATTTTCCACCTTCACCACCGGTACCGGCGCTTCCGGCGAAATACGGCTGGTGGGACCATACCAGTAGCGGTCCAGCATCACATCGCCAACCACCAACACTCCTGCACGTTCAAACTCTGGCAGCGTTACTTTCATTACTCTCTCCTGCGAGACGCAAACTTTGCGCGCGATAATAGCACACCCGGTTTTTTAGTTAAGCCATCAACCACTTCTGCCAGCTGGCGCTGACCTGTTCACGCTCCTGGCTAAACGCATCTGGCGCCACGTGCCCCGGCTGTTCCTGCAGCGCCAGGTGATGTAGCGCATCGCGCAGCGTAGTGTAAGCGTGAGTTAACGCCCTCGCCTCTGCCTCGTCCATAATGTCGTTCTGCGCCAGCAGTTCCAGGATACGAACGTTATCGGACCAGCGCGTGAGCTTCGGTTTATCACTGGCATAGCGTAGGACCAGATACTGAGTAATAAATTCAATATCGGTGATCCCACCGGCATCGGCTTTAATATCAAAGCGATCGTGATGCTTATTCCCCAGGTGAGCGCGCATTTTTTCGCGCATTTCCCGCACTTCGGTCTGCAGTTTTTCGCCTTCTCGCGGGGTAGTAAGAATATCCCGACGAATGGCGTCAAAGCGCGCCTGTAGCTCAGGATCGCCATACACTACGCGGGCGCGAACCAGCGCCTGGTGTTCCCATGTCCATGCCTCATTCTGCTGATAATCAGCAAAGGAATCGGCGGTAGTGACCAGCATCCCCGCTGCGCCAGAGGGGCGTAAGCGAGCATCCACTTCGTACAGAATGCCTGACGAGGTGCGGGTACTGAAAAGATGCATGATGCGCTGCGCCAGGCGCAGATAAAACTGACGGCCGTCGATTTCGCGTTCGCCGTCGGTCATCACCTCCATCGGGCAATCGTGGAGGAACACCAAATCGAGATCGGAACTGTAGCCCAGCTCCCAGCCCCCCAGCTTGCCGTAGCCGACCACCGCAAAACCGCGCCCCTGGCGATCGTGCAGGTGCGTCGGCTGCCCGTAACGGGCCACCATCTGCAGCCATGCCTGCTGGACGACTGCGTCAATCATCGCCTCCGCCAGCCATGTTAAGTGATCGCTCACTTTCATCACTGGCAGCGTTCCGGCGATATCGGCCGCAGCGATGTGCAGCAGCTGCGCCTGCTTAAACTGGCGTAGCGCCTCCAGCTGCTGCTCTTCATCATCTTCCGGTACGCGCAGCAGATACTGGCGCAGTTCATCGCGATAGGCATCGGTGGCCGTTGGCTGATAAAGCGTATTCGGGTCCAGCAGTTCGTCCAGCAGCAGCGGATGGCGGGCCAGCTGACTGGCGACCATCGGCGACGCCGCGCACAGGCTAATCAGGTGCTTTAACGCGCCGGGGAATTCGCTCAGCAGCTCCAGGTAAGTGGTGCGGGTGACAATTCCGGTGAGCAGCGGCGTAATACGCGCCAGCGGTACCGGAGCATCGGCGCGCGAACAAATTTCGCTAAGCAGATGCGGCATGAGCTGGTCAAGCACCTGACGACCGCGCGGACCAATCGTGCGCCGGTCCAGCTCTTTGCGAAAATCGGCGATCAGCGCCAGCACGCTGCGGCGATCGCTGTCTACAAGATGCGCCAGCGCCGGGCTGGTATCATCTTCCTGCAGCGCGTCCTGCCACAGCTCGCGCCAGTACTCTTCAAGCTGCTCATCCGGCGACTGCGTTTCATCGTCGCCGATCAGTTCATTAAACACGCGCCGCACGTTAGCCATCTGTTCCGCCAGCCGCGCGCTGAGTGTCTCCCAGTCGGCAACGCCCATCCCCCAGGCCAGCCGGGCGCGATTAAGTTCATCCTGCGGCAAGGTTTGCGTCTGCTCGTCGTTGATGCTTTGCAGCAGGTTTTCCAGGCGACGCAAAAACAGATAGGCTTCGCGCAGCCTCTGCGCATCCCCTTCCGGCAGCAGATGTAGCTCTTCGATGGCGGCCAGCGTCGGCAGCAGCGCCCGCTGCTGCAGCATTGGCTCACGGCCGCCGCGAATCAACTGGAAGACCTGGACGATAAACTCCACTTCTCGGATGCCGCCCGCGCCGAGCTTGATATTGTCTTTTAATCCCCGGCGGCGCACTTCCCGGGCAATCATGCCCTTCATGTTGCGCAAAGACTGAATCACGCTGAAATCGATATAGCGGCGGAAGACAAACGGCCGCAGCATGGCGCGCAGCTCGTTGGCATAGACGCCATCGTTATCGCCCATAATTCGCGCTTTCACCATCGCGTAGCGCTCCCAATCGCGTCCCTGCTCCTGGTAATAATCTTCCAGCGCGGCAAAGCTCAACACCAGCGGACCGCTATCGCCAAACGGGCGCAGGCGCATATCCACGCGGTAGACAAAACCATCCTGGGTGGGTTGATCCAGTACCTTAATCAGGCGCTGCCCGAGGCGGGTAAAAAACTGGGCGTTATCCAGTTCGCGACGCCCGCCGCGCGTGGCGCCATGTTCCGGCCAGGCGAAAATCAGATCGATGTCGGAGGAGAAGTTCAGCTCGCCGCCGCCGAGCTTGCCCATCCCGAGGATGAGTAGCGGCTGCGGCGAACCTTCAGCATTACATGGAGTGCCCCATTCGCGACAGCAGGCAGCGTATAGCCAGTCGCGCGCGGCGACGATTAAGGTCTCCGCCAGCGCGCTTAGCTGCTGCAGGCTGCTCTCTTCGCTGACCAGCGATAGCGCCTGGGCCCAGGCGATACGCACCATGATCCGACGGCGAAACTGGCGCAGCTCGCGCATCAGCGCGGCTTCATCATTGACCTCGGCCAGGCGCACCTGCAGCCATTCGGCGTAGTGATGCCACTCCTGCGCCTCGGGGGGCGCACTTTCAAGCTCCGCCAGCCACTGCGGCTGCGCGATCAGACTCTGTTCGACGAAATCGCTGAATGCCATAACTGATTGCGCCCGATCGCTCAACGTCGATACGGGAAAATCCGCTGGCAGCCGGCCAGCGACCGTCTGCCAGTGCTGCTGTAATTGCGAAGAAAGCGGCATCTTAGGGGCTCCCTGGCCTGAAATTATCGTTTTCCACTATGCAGCCAGAACGGCTCTGCGGCCAGCGCCTGGCGACGAAAATATTCGATAACGCTGCTGTCATTATGCGTAATCGCCCGGCGGGTTTCTTGCCAGTTTTCCAGCCACGGCGCGGCAGCATCGGCATAGGCGCCGGATAACAGCTGAACGGTGTCAATTTCGCGGGTCAGACGCGGAAGCTGATCGGCATAACCGTCAGCGGACGGCTGACGAAAAGCGTTTTTCAGCTCCGCCGCCGCCCTGGAGAGCTGAATATCCGCAAAGCGTTTAAACGATCCGGCAATTTTCTGCTCTCCGGCTGCGTTCAGGAAAGGACGCCAGCCGCGGTTAACCAGCAGATCGGTGAGCGCCAGCTTCGCTCTGACGGTCGCCACGCTGAAAAGCGCCGCCTGGGTCGTTTCGGCTTCCGCCAGCGCCGCCTCGGCTTCGCTCAAACGTTCACGCAGCAGCGTGGTGGCCTTGCGCGGGACAATACCGCCAAACAGTACCAGCGCGTGCCGCACGCGGGCGATAGCGTGCAAAATCTCCGCTTTCGCTTTCGCATTGCCGCGATTGAGGACTTCATCATGATATAGCCAGTGCGCCAGCGCGCTTTCCAGCGCCGCCTCCAGCCCCTGTTCGACGCTGGCTTTCGGCGCGACGCGAAGGATCGTTAACGCGGTCAGCGGGCGTTCTTCGTTGCCCTGCGCCAGATGATAACCTCGCGCCGCTTTGCTCAGGCTTCCCTGACGCAGTACGCCGGTATCCAGCAGGCCGCGGGCAAGGGTCAGAATATCCTGCGTATTACCGGACAGAAGCTCCAGCTCCAGCTCGCAAATGGGTTCCTGATGCTCGCCGGCTTTGACTTCGCCGCGATCGAGTGCGATTTCAATTTCGCTGTCGCCTTCTTTGACCACCCATCGCTCACGCTCAAAATCGGTGCTGAAAAGCGGCTGTACGTTCTCAGCAAGCTCCGCCGGCAGTTCACCCTGCGGCCAGACTTCAGCCGGAAGCTTTTCCAGCGCCAGCTCAGGGCTTTCCAGCGGAATGTTATATTCCGGACGCTGATGCAGACCGCCGACGACGCGCCCGGCGATTTTCAGCGTCATCTCATAGCGCCCCTGGTCGCCGCGAACGCGCAGCCCCATGTCGTGGCGGCGCAGCCAGTTATCCGCCGTTTCATAGTAAATATTCAGTAATTGACCCGCGGGCGTGTGCTTTGCCTCCAGCGTATTGAGGTGCTGACGCAGCGCGTCAACGCCATTCTGATCAACGATAAACTTTAATTCGATTTCTTGAGCCATGACTGAATTCTTCCGCTTATATGCTGTGCCGGGAAATTGCGGCGAACTAACAACGATATTTCTTGTCAGTAAATAGTATTTTGCGGCGAATCGCCATGCAATGCGCATTTTGCCGGGCCACCTGATGGATGATTCCGATTGTGGCGGAAAACTTTGCGTCGCTTCGGCGATGCCACTACTATCGTTCAACTTTTTATGACCAAACGATGACCTGATGCCAAAATT
This sequence comes from Klebsiella sp. HMSC09D12, assembly GCF_001808475.1. NCBI lineage: Bacteria > Pseudomonadati > Pseudomonadota > Gammaproteobacteria > Enterobacterales > Enterobacteriaceae > Klebsiella > Klebsiella sp. HMSC09D12. The sequence continues at coordinate 66,483 of NZ_KV793492.1, forward strand.
ACGCCTTATTACATTGACTTTGCTGGCGCTGAGCGCCGCCACGGCGGTTCACGCGGAAGAAAAACGTTACGTTTCAGATGAACTGAATACCTGGGTGCGCAGCGGTCCGGGCGATAACTATCGCCTTGTGGGCACCATCAACGCCGGCGAAGAAGTCGCAGTGCTGCAAACTAACGACAGCACTAACTATGCTCAGGTGCGCGACAGCAGCGGCCGTACCGCCTGGATCCCCTTGAAAGAGCTGAGCAACGAGCCCAGCCTGCGCACTCGCGTGCCGGATCTGGAAAACCAGGTCAAAACCCTGACCGATAAACTGAATAACATTGATACCACCTGGAACCAGCGCACGTCGGACATGCAGAAGAAAGTCGCCGGTAGCGATGCCGTCATCAACGGCCTGAAAGAAGAGAATCAAAAGCTGAAAAATGAGCTGGTTGTCGCGCAGAAGAAGGTGAACGCCGCAAATCTGCAGCTTGATGACAAACAGCGCACCATTATCATGCAGTGGTTTATGTACGGCGGCGGCGTGCTGGGCGTCGGCCTGATTCTGGGACTGGTGTTGCCGCACCTGGTACCGAGCCGCAAGCGCAAAGACCGTTGGATGAACTAATTCGTCTTCTCTGCCAGACTTACGTATCATCGTAAGAAAATGAAGACGGGAGAGTAAGGCGTGAAGGTTTATCTGGTCGGTGGTGCAGTACGAGATGCGTTATTAAGGCTACCGGTTAAAGACAAAGATTGGGTCGTGGTTGGCGCCACGCCTCAGCAACTCCTCGACGCGGGCTACCAGCAGGTAGGCCGTGATTTTCCCGTGTTCCTTCATCCGCAAAGCCGTGAAGAGTATGCCCTGGCGCGCACCGAGCGCAAGTCCGGTTCCGGTTACACCGGTTTTACCTGCGATGCCGCCGCTGACGTTACCCTTGAGCAAGACCTGCTGCGCCGCGATCTGACGATCAATGCGCTGGCCCAGGACGCCGACGGTCAGATTATCGATCCCTACGGCGGCCAGTCTGATTTACGCCAGCGCCTGCTGCGCCACGTCTCGCCCGCCTTTAGCGAGGATCCGCTACGCGTTCTGCGCGTGGCGCGTTTTGCCGCCCGCTACGCGCATCTGGGGTTTCGTATCGCCGATGAAACCATGGCGCTGATGCGCGCAATGGCCGATGCCGGTGAGCTTGCACATCTCACGCCGGAGCGGGTATGGAAAGAGACGGAAAGCGCCCTTACCACCCGCAACCCGCAGGTCTTCTTCCAGACCTTACGCGACTGCCGCGCGCTCAAGGTGCTGTTCCCGGAAGTCGACGCCCTTTACGGCGTACCGGCTCCGGCTAAATGGCACCCGGAAATCGACACCGGCCTGCACACCCTGATGACCGTCACCATGGCGGCGATGCTGTCACCCGAAGTCGACGTGCGTTTCGCTACCCTGTGCCACGACCTCGGGAAAGGACTGACGCCAAAAGAGCTCTGGCCGCGTCATCATGGTCACGGCCCGGCTGGCGTAAAGCTGGTCGAACAGCTCTGCGCCCGTCTGCGGGTACCCAACGAGCTGCGCGATCTGGCAAAGCTGGTCGCCGAATTTCACGATCTGATTCACACCCTGCCCATGCTGCAGCCAAAAACGCTGGTCAAGCTGTTCGATAATATTGATGCCTGGCGCAAGCCGCAGCGGGTCAGGCAAATCGCCTTGACCAGTGAAGCCGACGTGCGCGGGCGCACCGGTTTTGAGGCCTGCGATTACCCTCAGGGTCGCCTGCTGCTGGAAGCCTGGGACGTTGCCCGAGCGGTCTCAACAAAAGAGGTCGTTGCGGAAGGGTTTCAGGGAATTGAGATTCGTGAAGAGCTGACGCGTCGGCGGATTCAGGCCGTCGCCCGCTGGAAAGAAAAGCGTTGCCCCCAGCCGCAGGACTGAGGGCTGGCGCTTAGAAGAAGACCACGTACACCGCTGCCGCGACGATAAAGCGATAGATGGCGAACGGGATAAACGAAATACGTTTAATCAGCTGCAGGAAGGTTTTAATCGCAATCAGCGCGACGATAAACGCCGTGATAAAACCGACGGCAAACATCGGAATATCGCTGGCGTTGAGGAAACCAATACTTTTGTACATATCCAGTACGGTCGCGCCCATCATCATCGGCACCGCCAGCAGGAATGAGAACTCAGAGGCCGCATAGCGGCTTACGCCCATCAGCATCCCGCCGGAAATTGTCGCCCCGGAACGCGAGAAGCCCGGCCACAGCGCCAGACACTGGAAACAGCCGATCACGAACGCCTGACGATAGGTCATATCATCAATGCCCACCGCGCGGGGCTGTTTTGGCTTCAGCACTTCCGCTGCGATCAGCAGCACGCCGCCGACAATCAGCGCGTACATCACGTTTATCGGGTTAAACAGAGACTTGATGGTATCGTGGAAAATCAGCCCCAGCACTACCGCCGGGATCATCCCCAAGAGAATATGGATAAGCGACAGGCGACCGCTGCCCTGGCCTTCATGCTCGGGCTTTTTGCCGAAATGAATACCGATAAGGCCGAACAGACGACGCCAGAACATCACAACAACGGCAAGAATGGAACCAAGCTGAATCACTACTTCAAACGTATTTGCGGTATCGCCTTCAAAACCCAGCAGATGACCGACAATAATCATATGACCAGTACTGGAAACAGGTAAAAACTCGGTCAAACCTTCAACCACACCCAATATTGCCGCCACCAGCAGCGAGTGTATATCGCTCATCCAATTAAACCCTTTAAAAAGTAATATGAAAAAAACCAGAAACGAATAACCAGGCTATCAGGCTTCAATATTGGCCACGGACAGCGCGCAGAAACGGGAGCGTACAGGTTGTACGCGCGGCTTTCGGGCGCTTCCCGGGGACAAAACGGCAAATAAAATAGCCTGATGGTCGGATTCTATGACCGGTATAAACACAATTTGTTTAACGAGTATGACCTGAAAAGTTTTGTTTCAGATTAAGGCCACGTTCAATCACGACGCCAACGTTGGCCGCCCGGGCTACCGCGCCAGGCTTGCTGACTTTAATACGCACCCATGGAGATTGAAACTTTTCCAGCAGCAGGTCAGCAATCTCTTCCGCCACGCGCTCGACCAGCGCAAAGCGCCCGCCTTCAACGTGGTTGATGACCGCCTCGCTGATATCAGCATAGCTGAGACAATCGCTGACATCATCGCTGGCCGCCGCTTTGCGGTTATCCCACGCCATTTCGATATCGAACACCAGCTTCTGTTCAATGGTTTGTTCCCAGTCATAAACACCAATAGTGGTGATTACCGAAAGTTGCTCTATAAATACAATATCCATCACGACCTGCCTGCTTTTTGGCTAAACCGGATACCACTTCCGGCCAATTATGCGTATTATCCACAGATGCAAAGACATCCCCTAAATAATTTGCGTTGCAGGAAGAGAGCGACGCGGCAAGGCCCCAGGAGCATAGCATCGCTATGGGTCTCTGCGAGCCAATGCGCGGATAACGCGCAGCGCACCGGGGATAAAACGACACTTTCAAAATGGAACAGCTGATGAGTGCAATCGCGCCTGGACTGGTTATCCTCGCCTACCTCTGCGGCTCAATCTCCAGCGCCATTCTCGTTTGCCGCCTCGCTGGCCTTCCCGACCCTCGCGACAGCGGCTCCGGCAATCCAGGGGCGACTAACGTCCTGCGAATTGGCGGCAAGGGCGCAGCCGTAGCGGTGCTTATTTTTGACGTACTGAAAGGCATGCTGCCGGTCTGGGGAGCGTGGGCGCTAGGCCTGACGCCGTTCTGGCTCGGTCTGGTGGCCATTGCCGCCTGCGTAGGCCATATCTGGCCGGTATTTTTTAACTTTCGCGGCGGTAAAGGCGTGGCGACCGCTTTCGGAGCCATCGCCCCTATCGGCTGGGATCTCACCGGCGTGATGGCCGGAACCTGGCTGCTTACGATTCTGCTCAGCGGCTACTCCTCGCTGGGGGCGATCGTCAGCGCGCTGATCGCGCCGTTCTATGTCTGGTGGTTCAAACCGCAGTATACTTTCCCGGTTTCGATGCTCTCATGCCTGATTCTGCTGCGCCATCACGACAACATTCAGCGTCTGTGGCGGCGTCAGGAAACCCGCATCTGGACCCGGTTCAAAAAGAAGAAAAAAACGCCGGAGCAGAAATAACCTTTGCTTCGACGCAACTTCGCGGCAAGGCGGTGAGTGAGTCCCGATGAGCTTACTCCAGTCAGTGATTCGGGCGAACGACAAATCTGCCGGGAGCAGATTTGAACGTCGCTTGCGACGGCCCGCCAGGGCGAGGCCCATGGATGGGCCGAGTAGCCCGTAGCCAACGCGGCTGCGGCTCGAAGTATGACGGGCATAAGCTTTTCATATGACCGGGATGATCCCCCCCCGATCAATACTCTTCGCTGCTGTTTTATCTTGATTTTGCAGGGGCGCGACATTGCACGGCACGGTGTTACCACAGAATAAAAAAGGCTGGCAGGCCACGCTGGACCTCCGCTTTCAGCTTCTCGGCGGGAAAACAACGCTCGCCTCCCGTCGTCATGTCGGTCCACTCACCGTTCAGCGTCCGTTTTATCCCGAAGAAGAGACCTGCCACCTCTATCTGCTTCATCCGCCCGGCGGTATCGTCGGCGGCGATGAACTCACCATCAGCGCCACGATTGAGTCCGATTGCCATACGCTGATCACCATGCCCGGCGCCAGCAAGTTTTATCGCAGCAGCGGCGCGCAGGCGCGGCTTCTGCAAACCCTGACTCTGGGCGATAACGCAACGCTCGAGTGGTTGCCGCAGGATGCCATTTTCTTTCCCGGCGCTCACGCCGCTTTGCATACTGTGTTTCACCTCTCCTCCTCCAGCACGCTGCTGGCCTGGGACCTGCTATGTCTTGGCCGTCCGGTCATCGGCGAAACCTTTAGCCACGGCGCGCTCGCCAACCGACTGGAGGTGTGGGTCGACGGCTCTCCGCTGCTGATTGAGCGCCTGAACCTGGCCGATGGAGAGCTGGCCTGTATCGCGCAGCAGCCATGGGTGGGAACAATGCTGTTCTACCCGGCGAACGAGACGCTGCTGGAAGGCGTACGCGAAAAACTTACGCCGCTGGCAAACTATGCCGGCGCGACGCTCACCGACGGCCTGCTGACGGTACGCTTTTTAAGTGACGATAATCTGCGTTGCCAGCGGGCGATGCGCGATATCTGGCAGTTTATGCGCCCGCACCTGACCGGCAAATCTCCGGTACTCCCCCGAATCTGGCTGACTTAAGAGAACGCTATGGAACTGACACCCAGAGAAAAAGACAAACTGTTGCTGTTTACCGCTGCGCTGGTGGCGGAGCGTCGCCTGGCCCGCGGCCTGAAGCTCAACTATCCCGAATCCGTGGCCCTGATTAGCGCCTTTATTATGGAGGGCGCGCGCGACGGCAGAAGCGTCGCAGAGCTAATGGAAGAAGGGCGCCACGTCCTGAGCCGCGAGCAGGTCATGGAAGGCGTACCGGAAATGATCCCCGATATCCAGGTCGAAGCCACCTTTCCGGACGGCTCGAAGCTGGTTACCGTCCATAACCCGATAATCTGAGGTAGCGCGATGATCCCAGGAGAATATCAGGTTAAACCGGGCCAGATAGCGCTTAACGTCGGCCGGGCTACCTGCTGCATTATCGTTGAAAATCACGGCGACCGGCCGATTCAGGTCGGCTCCCATTATCACTTCGCCGAGGTCAACCCGGCGCTGAAGTTCGATCGCCAGCAGGCAACGGGCTACCGTCTCAATATCGCGGCCGGAACCGCAGTGCGCTTCGAGCCGGGCCAAAAGCGCGAGGTGGAGCTGGTAGCGCTGGCCGGAGCCCGCGTCGTGCACGGTTTTCGCGGCGAAATAATGGGTGAGCTGGAGGCAAATGATGAGTGAGATTTCACGTCAGGCCTATGCCGACATGTTCGGCCCCACCACCGGCGATAAAGTTCGCCTGGCGGACACCGAGCTGTGGATCGAGGTTGAAGATGATTTGACCACCTACGGCGAAGAGGTCAAATTCGGCGGCGGTAAAGTGATCCGCGACGGTATGGGACAGGGGCAGATGCTTTCCGCAGGGTGCGCGGATCTGGTGCTGACCAATGCCCTGATCGTCGATTACTGGGGGATCGTTAAAGCCGATATCGGCGTCAAAGATGGAAGGATCTTCGCCATCGGCAAAGCCGGCAACCCGGATATTCAACCCAACGTCACGATCCCGATCGGCGCGGCCACGGAAATTATTGCCGCAGAAGGCAAGATCGTCACCGCCGGCGGCGTCGATACGCATATTCACTGGATCTGCCCGCAGCAGGCGGAAGAAGCGCTGGTCTCCGGCGTCACCACCATGATCGGCGGCGGGACCGGCCCGGCGGCGGGTACCCACGCCACGACCTGCACCCCGGGTCCGTGGTACATCTCGCGGATGCTGCAGGCTGCGGACAGCCTGCCGGTCAATGTCGGCCTGCTGGGTAAAGGCAATGGCTCGAATCCGGATGCGCTGCGTGAGCAGGTCGCGGCCGGGGTTATCGGCCTGAAAATTCACGAAGACTGGGGCGCGACGCCAGCGGCAATCAACTGCGCGCTGACCGTAGCCGACGAAATGGACGTTCAGGTTGCGCTGCACAGCGATACCCTTAACGAGTCGGGATTCGTTGAGGATACCCTGGCGGCCATCGGCGGGCGCACTATCCATACTTTCCATACCGAAGGCGCGGGCGGCGGCCATGCGCCAGATATTATTACCGCCTGCGCACACCCTAATATTCTGCCCTCGTCGACTAATCCGACGCTGCCCTACACCGTCAACACCATTGACGAGCATCTGGACATGCTGATGGTTTGCCATCATCTCGACCCGGATATCGCCGAGGACGTGGCGTTTGCCGAATCGCGCATTCGGCGGGAAACCATCGCCGCGGAAGACGTCCTGCACGACCTGGGCGCCTTCTCCCTTACCTCGTCCGATTCGCAGGCCATGGGTCGCGTCGGCGAAGTGGTGTTACGTACCTGGCAGGTGGCGCACCGGATGAAAGTTCAGCGCGGCCCGCTGGCGGAAGAGAGCGGCGATAACGATAACTTCCGCGTGAAGCGCTATATCGCCAAATACACCATTAATCCGGCGTTAACCCACGGTATCGCCCATGAAGTCGGTTCGATTGAAGTGGGGAAACTGGCGGATCTGGTGCTGTGGTCCCCGGCATTCTTCGGCGTAAAACCGGCGACGATCGTCAAAGGCGGCATGATCGCCATGGCGCCGATGGGCGACATCAACGCATCTATCCCGACGCCGCAGCCGGTGCACTATCGCCCGATGTTCGGCGCGCTGGGCAGCGCTCGTCACCGCTGCCGTTTGACCTTCCTGTCGCAGGCGGCGGCGGAAAACGGCGTCGCTGAACGGCTGAACCTGCACAGCGCGACGGCGGTGGTTAAAGGCTGCCGCACGGTACAAAAAGCCGATATGCACCACAACGGCCTGTTGCCCAATATTACCGTGGATTCACAAACCTACGAGGTGCGCATCGACGGCGAACTGATAACCAGCGAACCGGCGGACGTGTTACCCATGGCGCAACGTTATTTCCTGTTTTAAGGAGCGCAAATGCTTTATTTGACCCAGCGGGTAGAGACCCCGGCGCAGGCCACGGCCAGCGTTACCCTGCCGATTGACGTGCGGGTAAAAAGCCGTATTAAAGTCACCCTCAACGATGGCCGTCAGGCGGGCCTGCTGCTGCCGCGCGGTCTGCTGCTGCGCGGCGGCGATATTCTCAGTAACGAAAACGGCAGCGAATTCATTGAAGTGATTGCCGCCGATGAAGCCGTTTCGGTCGTGCGCTGCGAGGATCCTTTTATGCTGGCGAAAGCCTGCTATCACCTCGGCAATCGCCATGTCCCGCTGCAGATTATGCCCGGCGAGCTGCGCTACCATCACGACCACGTCCTGGACGATATGCTGCGCCAGTTTGGCCTGGCCGTGGATTTCGCGCATCTGCCGTTTGAACCGGAAGCCGGCGCCTACGCCAGCGAGTCGCACGGCCATCATCATCATCACAATCACGAGCACAGCCACTAAATGCCGACGCCGGAAAAACGTCTGCGGCTGATGCAGCTTGCCAGCAGCAGCCTCCCGGTTGGCGGCTACAGCTGGTCCCAGGGGCTGGAGTGGGCGGTGGAAGCGGGCTGGGTAGCGGATACCGCCGCCTTTGAGCGCTGGCAGCTGCGGCAGATGGAGCAGAGCTTTTTTACCGTCGACCTGCCGCTGTTTGCCCGGCTCTACCGGGCCTGCGAAGCGGGCGATCTGGAGTGTGCCCGGCGCTGGACCGCTTATCTGCTCGCCTGCCGGGAAACCCGCGAGCTGCGCGATGAAGAGCGCAACCGCGGCGCAGCCTTCACCCGGCTGCTGGCCGACTGGCAGCCGGACTGCCCGCCCGAGTGGCGCAAGCTGTGTCAGCAAAGCCAGTTAACCGGTATGGCGTGGCTTGGCGTACGCTGGCAAATAGCCATTCCTGATCTGGCCCTGAGCCTTGGCTATAGCTGGATTGAAAGCGCGGTGATGGCGGGCGTCAAGCTGGTGCCCTTCGGCCAGCAGGCGGCCCAGCAGTTGATTCTGCGCCTGTGCGACCGCTATGCGGCGGACATGGACAGCGCCCTTGCGGCCCCGGATTGCGCAATCGGTTCGGCGACGCCGCTTGCGGCTATCGCTTCCGCGCGACACGAAACCCAGTATTCCCGACTATTCCGTTCTTAGGAGAAGATATGAACATGATTAAGCAACCGCTGCGCGTCGGCGTCGGCGGCCCGGTCGGCTCCGGAAAAACCGCGCTGCTGGAAGCCCTCTGCAAAGCCATGCGCGACACCTGGCAGCTGGCGGTGGTGACCAACGATATCTACACCAAAGAAGATCAGCGCATTCTCACCGAAGCCGGCGCCCTGGAGCCAGAGCGAATTGTCGGCGTCGAAACCGGCGGCTGCCCGCATACCGCCATTCGCGAAGACGCATCAATGAACCTGGCCGCAGTGGAAGCGCTAAGCGAGAAATTCGGCAATCTCGATCTGATCTTTGTAGAAAGCGGCGGCGATAACCTGAGCGCGACCTTCAGCCCGGAGCTGGCGGATCTCACCATCTACGTCATCGACGTGGCGGAAGGGGAAAAGATCCCGCGCAAAGGCGGGCCGGGGATCACCAAATCCGACTTCCTGGTGATCAACAAAACCGATCTTGCACCGTACGTGGGCGCGTCTCTGGAAGTGATGGAGCGCGATACCCTGCGCATGCGCGGCGAACGTCCGTGGAGCTTCACCAACCTGAAAAGCGGCGACGGCCTGCAAAATATCATCGCCTTTATCGAAGACAAAGGCATGCTTGGCAAATAACCTCTGCACCATCCCGACGCAAAGATGTCGGGATGGTGCATACCCTGCCCTCTCTTTAGCCATCCCCTTCATGAAGCCCTGACAGCGCCTGCCCTGCGATGTGGCATAAGGTTTGCTAATTCCAGTCATGCCCAACCATTAAGGAATGACTATGTCATCACTGGATATAAAAACTGATTTACCTGCGCAAACCAGTGCCTCCGGCTCCAAAGAAACGCTGGAAGACTATACGCTTCGCTATGCCCCGCTGAGCTTTCGCCGCTGGGGACCAGGGGTTGTCGCGGTGACGGCATTAGGCGGTATCGCCTACCTGGCCGACTTTTCTATCGGCGCCAGCATCGGCATGGCCTGGGGCACCACCAATGCGATTTACGCGATCCTGCTGGCGGCACTGGTTATTTTTCTTACCGGTATTCCGCTGGCGATTACTGCCGCGCGCTATAACATCGACCTCGACTTAATCACCCGCAGCGCCGGTTTCGGCTACTTTGGCTCGGTGATCACCAGCATTATCTTTGCCGGATTTACCTTTATCTTTTTCGCCCTCGAAGGCTCGATTATGGCGCAGGGGCTGCTGGTGGGCTTAGGGATCCCGCTGTGGATGGGCTACCTCATCGCCACCCTGATGGTATTGCCGCTGGTGGTCTACGGCATGAAGGCGCTGACTCGCCTTCAGGTCTGGACGACGCCGCTGTGGCTGGTCCTGATGGTGGTTCCGGTGGCCTGGCTTATCGCCAAAGACCCGGATCTGGTGGATGGGTTTATGAACTTCGCCGGTAAAAACCACGCAACAACGGTAGATTTAACCGCCATTATGCTCGGCGCGGGGGTATGCCTGTCGCTGATCATGCAGATTGGCGAGCAGATCGACTACCTGCGCTTTATGCCGCCGAAGACCGCAGAAAACAGCAAAAGCTGGTGGCTGGCGGTGTTCTCCGCCGGTCCGGGCTGGGTCGTGTTAGGTGCGATTAAACAGATTATCGGCGCTTTTCTCGGATTCTATCTGCTGACCCGCTTCCCGGCGGTGCACAACACCGAACCGGTACAGCAGTTCGTCAGCGTCTTCGATAACCTGGTTCCCGGCTGGCTGGCGCTCACCCTCGCGGTGGTGCTGGTGGTTATCTCGCAGATAAAAATAAACGTCACTAACGCCTATTCCGGCTCGCTGGCGTGGACCAGCGCCTGGACGCGCACCACCAAACGTTATCCGGGGCGAATTATTTTCGTCATCGTCAACCTGACGATTGCTCTCGCCCTGATGGAGGGCGACATGTTTAGCGCTCTGGCATGGATCCTCGGCTTCTACTCTAACTTTGCCATCGCCTGGGTGGTGGTGGTCGCCACCGATATCACCGTCAATAAAGGGGTGCTGAAGCTGGCGCCGGCGCAGCCGGAGTATCGCCGCGGGATGATCTACAACGTCAACCCAGTAGGCGTAGTCTCTTTTGCCCTCGCGGCAGGCCTTTCGATTAGCGCCTTCTTCGGCCTGTTAGGCGACACCCTGGCGCCGTTCTCGCCGCTGATCGCGCTGGCGGTAGCGTTCGTGATGACGCCGGTCATGGGAATCGCCACCCGCGGGCGCTATTACATTAAACAGCACGATGACGGTATCGCCGAGCCGCGCTACGATGCGCAGGGTAATGCGTCGATCACCGTTTACCGCTGCCTGAGCTGCCGGGAAGAGTACGAACGTCCTGACGTGATGCATTCGCATAAACATCAGGGGGCGATTTGCTCGCTGTGTAAGAGTATGGAATAAGTCGAGAAGGCAGGCCGACAGGACGTCGGCCTGTAAAACAGCAGAAATTATGCCGCCGGAAGTTCAGCCAGCGGCCAGCGCGGACGAACGGTGACGCCCAGCTCCGCTTTTGCCCCGGAACGCAGACGAACCATACCCGCATAGGCAATCATCGCACCGTTATCGGTACAGAATTCAGGACGGGCATAGAAGACTTCCCCGCCGCGCTTTTTCATCATTTCCGCCAGCTTCGCGCGCAGCGTACGGTTAGCGCTGACGCCGCCAGCCATCACCAGCCGTTTAAAACCGGTTTGCTCCAGCGCCCGGCGGCACTTGATCATCAGCGTATCCACGACCGCGTCTTCGAAAGCGCGGGCGATATCGGCGCGCGTCTGGTCGTCATCGCCGTTGCTGCGGATGGTGTTGGCAGCAAAGGTTTTCAGGCCTGAGAAACTAAAATCCAGCCCGGGACGGTCGGTCATCGGGCGCGGAAAGACAAAACGCCCTTCGGTGCCCTGGGAGGCCATCTTCGACAGCATCGGGCCGCCAGGGTAATCCAGGCCGAGCAGTTTAGCCGTCTTATCGAAGGCTTCCCCTGCCGCGTCGTCAATCGACTCGCCTAACAGCTCATACTGGCCAATACCGGTGACGCTAATCAGCTGGGTATGGCCGCCGGAAACCAGTAGCGCGACAAACGGATACTGCGGCGGATTATCTTCCAGCATCGGCGCCAACAGATGCCCTTCCATATGGTGTACCGGGATCGCCGGCACGTTCCACGCGAAGGCCAGCGAGCGGCCTACCGTCGCGCCGACCAGCAGCGCGCCAACCAGGCCTGGGCCCGCCGTATACGCAACGGCATCAATATCTTTTGCCGTCATCCCGGCCTCTTTGAGCGCCGCCTGAATCAGAGGGACGGTTTTACGCACGTGGTCGCGCGAGGCCAGTTCAGGCACCACGCCGCCGTAGTCAGCATGCAATTTCACCTGACTATACAGCTGGTTGGCTAACAGACCTTTTTCGTCGTCATAAATGGCGATGCCGGTTTCATCGCAGGATGTTTCAATTCCCAGTACACGCATGGCTAGTTTTACCTCGTTTCAATACCGCGCAGTGTAGGACCAATGCGGGTTGATGTAAAACTTTCCTCACCCCTGGCGCTCACTTCGTGTATACTCCCTGTCCTTATAAAAGTCCCTTTCAAAAATCGCGTCGGTGCTTTACAAAGCAGCAGCAATTGCAGTAAAATTCCGCACCATTTTGAAATAAGCTGGCGTTGATGCCAGCGGCAAACCGAATTTATCAAAGGTGAGAGTTACATGCCGGTAATTAAAGTACGTGAAAACGAGCCGTTCGACGTAGCGCTGCGTCGCTTCAAACGTTCATGCGAAAAAGCAGGTGTTCTGGCGGAAGTTCGTCGTCGTGAGTTCTATGAAAAACCGACTACCGAACGTAAACGCGCTAAAGCTTCCGCAGTGAAACGTCACGCGAAGAAACTGGCTCGCGAAAACGCACGCCGCACTCGTCTGTACTAATCTGTTGGGAGCCAGGCTCTCAATTCAGACCGAGTTGTAGTTGTAAGGCCGTGCTTCCGAAAGGAATGCGCGGCTTATTTTCGTTTATGCATTAGCATATACACCCAATCATTCAAGATGCATCAAGGCGGCAAGGGAGTAAGTCCCCGGAGCTTACTGAAGTAAGCGACAGGGGTGAACGAGCGAAGCCAACGCAGAGGCAGTTTGAAGGGGAAGTGTATACAACGGGGCATATGGCTGGACGAATTCCACGAGTATTTATCAATGACCTGCTGGCGCGCACCGATATCGTCGATCTGATAGACGCGCGGGTGAAGCTGAAAAAGCAGGGCAAGAATTATCACGCGTGCTGTCCGTTCCATAACGAAAAAACCCCCTCTTTCACCGTCAACGGTGAAAAACAGTTTTACCACTGCTTTGGCTGCGGTGCGCACGGCAACGCTATCGACTTCCTGATGAACTACGACAAGCTCGAGTTCGTGGAAACCGTCGAAGAGCTGGCTGCTATGCATAATCTTGAAGTGCCGTATGAAGCCGGAACGGGCCTGAGTCAGATAGAGCGCCATCAGCGGCAAAATCTCTATCAGCTAATGGAAGGGTTAAATGACTTTTATCAGCAATCCTTCAACCAACCTAATGCCGAACCTGCGCGCCAGTACCTGGAGCAACGCGGCCTGAGTGCCGAAGTTGTCCAGCAGTTTGCTATTGGTTTTGCGCCGCCAGGCTGGGATAACGCATTAAAACGTTTCGGCGGTAATGTCGACAACAGGAAACTGCTGCTCGATGCCGGAATGCTGGTCAATAATGACCAGGGAAGAACTTACGACCGTTTCCGCAATCGCGTGATGTTTCCGATTCGCGACAAACGAGGCCGGGTGATTGGATTTGGTGGTCGCGTACTGGGTAACGATACGCCGAAATACCTCAACTCCCCGGAGACCGATATTTTCCATAAGGGCCGCCAGCTTTACGGCCTTTATGAAGCGCAGCAGCACCAGGCAGAACCACCGCGGTTGCTGGTTGTCGAAGGGTATATGGATGTCGTCGCTCTGGCGCAGTACGGTATTAACTATGCCGTTGCATCGCTGGGTACATCGACCACGGCCGACCACATGCATATATTATTCCGTGCGACGAACAACGTAATTTGCTGTTACGACGGCGACCGCGCCGGTCGAGATGCCGCATGGCGTGCGCTGGAAACGGCAATGCCGTACATGACCGATGGTCGTCAGCTACGCTTTATGTTCCTGCCCGATGGTGAAGATCCGGATACGCTGGTACGTAAAGAGGGTAAAGAGGCTTTTGAAGCACGGATGGAGCAGGCTCAGCCGCTCTCCATGTTTTTATTTAACAGTCTCTTACCGCAGGTCGATCTGAGTTCGCCGGATGGCAGTACGCAGCTGGCCGCACTAGCGCTGCCGCTCATTAGCCAGGTGCCTGGCGATGCGCATCGTATTCAGCTGCGCCAGATGCTGGGCCTGAAGCTGGGCATTTTTGATGATACCCAGCTTGATCGTTTAATGCCGAAACAGGCAGAAAGTGGCGTCGTACGCCCGGCTCAGCAGATAAAACAGACGCCTATGCGTATACTTATAGGACTGCTGGTGCAGAATCCCAATCTGGCGCCGCTGGTGCCCCCTTTGCAGGGGCTGGCGCAGAGCAAATTACCGGGACTCAGCCTCTTCTCCGAGCTGGTGAACCTCTGTGTTGCGCAGCCGGGCCTGACCACGGGGCAGCTATTAGAGAACTATCGCGGGACTAGTGAATACTCAACACTTGAAAAACTCTCAGCCTGGAACGATATAAGGGATGAGAATGTTGAAAAAATGTTCACCGACACGCTAAACCGAATTTTTGATGCAATGCTTGAACAGCGGCAAGAAGAGTTGATAGCTCGCGACCGCACTCACGGTTTAAGCAGTGAAGAACGCCGGGAGTTCTGGGAAATCAGACAAGCCCTGGAAAAAAAATGAATTTAACGGCTTAAGTGCCGAATATCGTTCGGGAAGACCCCGACAGCCGCGCGAGGCGCAGCGGCAAAAATATAAGTACGCCCTCGCTTTAAATGTTGGCAGTTCATCTGCTTACACCAATCAAACGAATTAAGTGTGGATACCGTCTTATGGAGCAAAACCCGCAGTCACAGCTGAAGCTTCTTGTCCAACGTGGTAAGGAGCAAGGCTATCTGACCTATGCCGAGGTCAATGACCATCTGCCGGAAGATATCGTCGACTCCGATCAGATCGAAGACATCATCCAAATGATCAACGACATGGGCATTCAGGTGATGGAAGAAGCACCGGATGCCGATGATCTTTTGCTTGCTGAAACTAACAACAATACTGACGAAGATGCGGAAGAAGCTGCGGCGCAGGTTCTCTCCAGCGTTGAGTCTGAAATCGGACGCACTACCGACCCGGTGCGCATGTACATGCGTGAAATGGGTACCGTCGAACTGCTGACGCGCGAAGGCGAAATCGACATCGCTAAACGTATCGAAGACGGTATTAACCAGGTGCAGTGCTCGGTTGCTGAATACCCGGAAGCCATCACCTATCTGCTGGAGCAGTACGATCGCGTTGAGGCGGAAGAGGCGCGTCTGTCCGATCTGATCACCGGTTTTGTTGACCCGAACGCCGAAGAAGACATGGCGCCAACGGCGACGCACGTCGGTTCTGAACTCTCTCAGGAAGAGATGGATGACGACGAAGACGAAGATGAAGAAGAAGACGACGACAGCAGCGATGATGACAACAGCATCGATCCTGAGCTGGCGCGCGAGAAATTCGCCGAGCTGCGCACGCAGTACGAACTGACCCGCGATACCATCAAAGCGAAAGGTCGTAGCCACGCCGCAGCGCAGGAAGAGATTCTCAAGCTGTCTGAAGTGTTCAAACAGTTCCGCCTGGTGCCGAAGCAGTTCGATTACCTGGTTAACAGCATGCGCATCATGATGGATCGCGTTCGTACTCAAGAACGTATCATCATGAAGCTGTGCGTTGAGCAGTGCAAAATGCCGAAGAAAAACTTCATCACTCTGTTTACCGGCAACGAAACCAGCGAAACCTGGTTCAATGCGGCCATCGCGATGAATAAGCCGTGGTCAGAAAAGCTGCTTGACGTGAAAGAAGACGTTCAGCGCGGCCTGATGAAACTGCAGCAGATTGAACAAGAGACCGGCCTGACCATTGAGCAGGTAAAAGATATCAACCGTCGCATGTCCATCGGTGAAGCGAAAGCGCGCCGCGCGAAGAAAGAGATGGTTGAAGCGAACCTGCGTCTGGTTATCTCGATCGCCAAGAAATACACCAACCGCGGTCTGCAGTTCCTCGATCTGATCCAGGAAGGTAACATCGGTCTGATGAAAGCGGTAGATAAGTTTGAATACCGCCGCGGCTACAAGTTCTCCACCTACGCAACCTGGTGGATCCGTCAGGCGATCACCCGCTCTATCGCAGACCAGGCGCGCACCATCCGTATCCCGGTGCATATGATTGAGACTATCAACAAGCTCAACCGTATTTCCCGCCAGATGCTGCAGGAGATGGGCCGCGAACCGACGCCGGAAGAGCTGGCCGAGCGTATGCTGATGCCGGAAGATAAAATCCGTAAGGTGCTGAAAATCGCCAAAGAGCCGATCTCCATGGAAACGCCGATTGGCGACGATGAAGATTCGCATCTGGGAGATTTCATCGAGGATAACACCCTCGAGCTGCCGCTGGACTCTGCCACCACTGAGAGCCTGCGCGCCGCCACCCATGACGTTCTGGCTGGCCTGACCGCCCGTGAAGCAAAAGTCCTGCGTATGCGCTTTGGTATTGACATGAATACCGATCACACGCTGGAAGAAGTGGGTAAACAGTTCGACGTAACCCGCGAACGTATCCGTCAGATCGAAGCGAAGGCGCTGCGTAAACTGCGCCATCCGAGCCGTTCTGAAGTGCTGCGTAGCTTCCTCGACGATTAATCATCGCCGCTTAGCGCAAAAAAGCCAGTCAACTGACTGGCTTTTTTTATGGCTAATCGCAAATCATTCCTTTAATAAATATTAATACCTGCATCCAGAAATTATCAATATATATCCGGGTCATATTCTTATTATTTAATACCATAAAGCCAAACAGCTGGACTCATAGTTTTATATTTGTACTATTGGTTCATGAATCGCACTTAATGGACAATGCGAATCTAAATAATAGGGATATTCAATGAATAGCAAACGAAAGATTCAGCTGGCTGATTTTAATAGAACGGTTATTCTGGCCACCGCTAATACGTTATTTCTTAACCATGGTATAGAAGGAACGACCATGGATGAGATTGCGCACGAAGCCGGATTCAGTAAAACCACGCTTTATACCTACTTTGACAGTAAACAGGATATTGTCGATCACCTTATTCTCGATGGAATGGAGCGCTTTCACCAGGAGGTGGTTAAAATAGTCAGCCGGCAGGCCCCCTTCCGCGAGTTTTATCATGAGCTTTGCCAGTCGTTGGTTGCTATCCACGACTCCGGCATCGTCTATTTCCCCGGCATTACCGGGAAAATAGGTTGCTCAGAAAAAGAGATGAAAAATAATAAAGTACTGACTAATATCTATATGCTCGGCGAGGAGATTAATCATATTATCGCCGGAGAAATTTCCCGCGCGGCAGCAAACAAAGAGCTTCAGTTAAATGCTCCAATGGCAGACGTCATGATGCTGTTCTGGCTCTGCCTGACCGGGCTGATAGAGAAATCAGCAAGTAAAGAAGCCTATATTTTGCGGCATCTTGAGAAGGACCGAAAATCCTTTCTTAACTTCGCTTTTGACGCTTTATTATTAATGATAGAAAAAGGCGAGAGTCGATGATAAAGAAAATATTTCTGTCCTTACTAATAGGTATGATAGTGGTTTGCGCCTGTGCCTATCATAAAGCGAAGCCCCTGCGCCTGACCAAAGATCTTTCACTACCATTTGCGCTGCCAACCGAACAGCGCCATATAGTGTATTACGCCTCGCTGGCGCCAAATGCGCATAATGTCCAGCCCTGGCATATTCGCTATAACCCGGACGCACGGCGATTCACCCTGGCGTTCGACCGCAGTAAAGCCCTCCCGCATATCGACCCGACGGGGCGAGAAGCCTGTATTTCTCTGGGCGCGTTCCTGGAGAACTTCCGCCAGGCAGCCGCCGCATTTGGCATGCTGGCGGAAATAGACATTTTACCGGTGATGGCCCGCAATGGTGATGTTGCCCGCATGACGTTAAGCCCCCTCCACCGCGCCTCTTCTCTCAAACAGCCCGCCGTGCTGAAGTTAATTGAGCGCCGGCACACCGACAAACGTCCGTTTCAGGATATTGCCCTTGCGCCCCGCGATCTCGCTGCCCTGCTCAAACAGCACCAGCCGTATTTAAATTATTATCCACGCGGCAGCGCCGGGTTTAATAAGCTTGAGAGTTTTGCCATCCAGGCAGCAAAGGCTCAGGCGCTCGATGCGGCCAAAAGAGCGGAGTTCGCTCACTGGCTGCGCTTTTCCAACGAAGAGGCCCGCCGGTTGAAAGACGGCCTGCCCGCAGAACAGTTAGGCATCACCGGGATAAAAAAACTGCTCTATTACTCATTTTTCGATCGGCAAAAAGCCCAGGGAGAAGCCTTCGCCGCGGAAAGCATCAGTAAAACGGCCAGCAGCGTAGCGCAAAGCGCCGGATTTTTTATCATCGGCGGAGAAGAAACCTTTCCGCTGATGATGCGCAGCGGCATGAATCTGCAGGCCTTCTGGCTGGATGCCGTCCGCTACGGCATCTCTGTTCAGCCGGTGAGCCAGATGCTGGAGGATAAAGCGTTCCGTAAACAGCTGGCGGAAACCTTAGGCTTAAGCCAGCCGCCGCAAATGATCCTTCGCGCAGGCTACGTTGACGACTATGGCGAAAATAATAGAATTCGCCGTCCTATCGGCGAATTTACCCGCCTGGAACCGCCCGGGGCGAATTAAAGCCCTCGCGTTGCCAGCGCCTCGTCAAGCTCCCGGTAGGCCTCCACCAGCTTATCCAGCGTCGCCCGGTTGAGCCCGCTGGGATTTGGCAACACCCATACTTCCGTCGCGCCTATGGTCACCTGCTGTTTGCCCCATTTTACGCCGCGTACCTGAAACGCTTTCTCGAAAGCCTGTTTACCGAGGATCGCCAGCGCGCGCGGCTGATACTCTTCCATTTTCCTCACCAGCTCTCTTCCGCCATCGCGGAGCTCCAGCAGCGCGACCTCGCTGGCCTGTACCGTCGGGCGCTCGACTAGCATGGTAATCCCGCAGCGGGTATCCAGCAACTGCAGCTCCTCTTCGGGTTTCAGAAGACGGTCGGTAAACCCGGCCTGATGAATCACCTTCCAGAAGCGATTTCCCGGATGGGCGAAATGAAAACCGGTATGGGCGGAAGACTTCCCCGGATTGATACCGCAAAAGACCACCCGCAGGTCCGGCGCCAGAATATCGTTGATCATGTTTTCCCCAGCTCAATACCTAAAAGGTAATTATAAAGGATTGAAAATGCGTTGTTTATAAAAACAGCAGGCGTGCGTTTTAGGCTGGATTGCGGGCAACAGTTACTTTATAATCCTTCGCCACGGCCCCTTAGCTCAGTGGTTAGAGCAGGCGACTCATAATCGCTTGGTCGCTGGTTCAAGTCCAGCAGGGGCCACCAAATTTTAGCTTTAAAATCATATAATTAAGCCACTCGAAAGAGTGGCTTTTTTCATTGCCTCACATACAGTGTCGCAAAAGTGTCGCACGGGTTTTTCTTCATCCCAGCAATCCCATCTTTGAAATCCTCAGAGTCTAAAGATAATTTTTACTACCATAATTTTTCATATAGTGTTTTACTATATCAAATGTAATATTAAAGGACTCTATTATGCCCCTGCTTGACTACATCAAAAAATATTACAACGGTAACCAGGCATCCTTCGCCCGTTTGACAGGCGTTCAGCCTGCACAGGTAACGCAATGGCTGGAAAAAAAATTCATCGTTGTGGATCACACGCTTTACAGTCCGCGCCGCAAGCTCGGCGTATAATCCGGCTTTCGCTCTGTTCCCTCACCATCTGGATTGCTTAAAATGTAACCACCAGAATTCACAACACCGTTTACCTTTTTTCAGTTCAGCAGAATCGACAACATCTGCCAGAAGCCGCTCCGCTTCTCGGTTATCACTTATCCCAAATCAAAACCCCTCAAACGCAAACGATCCCTCCCACTCACATAAAATTAAAAATTCCTCTTTCTTTCTGATAGTTATCTTTTTTCTTGAATCCTCAGCAGATCCTTTTAACTGAAAAATACTGAAATTCTTTTCACTCTTTTCAGTTTGCGGCCAGCGACAGCGGCCCAGCCGTGGCGCGGGCTGACGGTGCCGTTTGTAAAAAATCCCGACTGAAAATTTTTTACGATCCAAAATGTGCAGGCGGGTGCGGTGTAGCGCCGATTTCGTCCGGGAAAGATTTATTTTGTCGGGCCGTGGCGCAGCCAGCGCCCCGCTGCTGCGACGATCTGTTTTGCTGATTGTCGGCGTGTCGGTGGTGTTATGTGCGCTCTGAGCGCGTCTTGCGCGGTCTGGTGGCGGGTACAAAAAAAACCCGCATTACGCGGGCTGAGTAAGAGGGGTTATTTAGCGATGACGGGGGAGTATTTCTCGTTGAGGGTATCGGTCTTCACCGCTATGCCTTCAATCTCTCCGGCATTGGTTGGCAGGCCGGTGTCCGGGTGGGTATGGCTGGCAGTGAGTGTGGCCAGTTCTTTTACCACGTCGAGCGTGTCCAGCATCAGTTGTGTCACATTGATTTGCTCTGATCCGATCCAGACCACGGGCGCAACAATCTGCTGCTGCACGGCGGCGACGCTGCGGCGTATCGCACCAATTTTCTCTGTCAGGCCTTTGCCAGTGGTTGTGGTCAGCTGGCCAGCAACATCCGTCTCATCATCGCCGCTGATTGTTGCCAGGCGGTTTCGACCTGTGGCCACAGCATAATCCCCGGTAGCAATCTGCTGAATGGCCCCTGCCGTCAGCTGCGCCGTGCCAATCACCGTGGTTTTGTCAGTGGCTTTCACCATCGTTTCCCGCGTGACCAGCTCGCGTTTTTCCGTATCGGCGGTCACTTCCCTGGACATGGAGTCTTCACGGATACTCTGATCGGTTTTTCGTTCCCAGTCTCCGGCCTGGGTGACGCGCTGCGATACCTCTTCGCGCTGCTGTTGCAGCTGCTCTCCCGGCTTCAGGTCAGGCAGACTTGTGCCGTCCGGGTGGCTGCCACGGATAAAAGGCTTATCCGGACGGCCTCCGGTGAACCCCATTTCGACCAGCGTCCCCAGTGCCGGGAACTGAAACAGTCCGGAATCATGCCCCGCCATCGGCACAGGCAGCGGTACGGCTGAATACACCGGCGTGCTGCCGTCCGGGTTGCCGTTCGCGTCCAGCAGCTGCACATCAACGGCGTAGCGCGGGCGAAACGGATCGGCAAAATTACCACTGCTGACCGGTTCGGTATGCGCCACGACCCGCCCCATTTTAGGGGTATGCAGTCCGCTGGCCAGCTCCGGGTAGTACGCCTCAATCTGGCGCTGAAGCGGCGTTTTCTGTAGTGACTGGCCGGTCTGTTTATTGCGGGGCGTCCAGGTCACGGTCATATCCGCATTATGCAGATGAACGCGGGTGATCCGCTGGCCGTTCATCTCCACCCCGGGGCGCAGACTCTGTACCACCGGCAGCGTCATACTGTTGCCGCCCGCCGTGCTTTTGGCAAATTCAGCCGGAATGTCCACTTCCCGACCTGCAAACATGGCACCTTCAGCACCACCCAGATACAGCCCACCGTCCGGCAATGGATGCCAGATATAGTCCGGCACGTTAAATGCCTGCCCCAGAGCCTTCAGCAACTGAAAGCCAGTGCCGCTGTGGGTAAAATGGGGGATCGGCGTTGTCGCATACGCGACGTCCGGCACCTGAACCGTGATGCCGCTCTGCTCTGCCAGCCAGCCGCCAATTTGTTTCAGTGTCGGGTGCTGCATGGAGCATGGCCACTGTTTATCAAAAACACCTGCCAGCTCGCGCACAAAGAGACGCTGGAAGCCGTTCTCCGCTGGCTGGGAGCGCTCAACGTATCCGGTAAACCAGCGCAACAGCAGATCGGTATAGCCCACATCGACCCGCACCAGCTTGCCGGTATAGTCCTGATCCGTCTGCGCGGTGATAAATCCCCGGCCGCAGCTGTTCAGTTCCAGCACAAGGTCGATATCCGGGCAGTGAACCTGCTGCGTTGATAAATAGACTCGTTGGATTGGTTTCACGCATTACCCCAGCGCTTCATTTACGGGCTTAAGCACCTTGCTCTCAAACCACGTCAGTTTCTCGTCACTTTCCCCGGCTGAGGCTGTTCCGCTCCCCGTGGCACCTGTACCCGCTGTTTGTTTCTGTGCGGAGACCTTTCTGGCCGCACGCTCTTCCCGCTTTTCCGGTACGCTGATAAATTCGGTCAGCGTGAACGTGACCAGCCAGGACATGCGTCCTTCCTGCTGCGGCGCGTCCAGGCTCCCGGTAAACGTGGCTTCACGAAATCCCACCGCACGGGCTGCATCATGCGCAACCCGGTATTTCTGGCGCTGACCATCATCGCCAGTGGCGCTGGCCAGTTCAAAGATGCGCTTCAGCACTTCCGGGGTTTTAAACGGCACTTCGCCGGATACGCGCAGCTCTTTGCCCTTCGTTCCCTGCTCTGCCCTGGCAGTGGAACTGGTCTGCCCGGACTGCTCTTTGTCCTGAAACTGCATGGTGAGCGTGACCCGCATGTTTTTCAGCGGGATACCTTCGCCGTTAAGCGCCAGTGTCGCTATCGAGTTCATGTATCATCTCCCTGAGTCCTGCCAGATTTTCCCCTCCCATCATCACCGCAGCGCAATGCACCGCCGACGCGGCCGGAATATCTTTCACCATGCTGCGCAGCGTGGTGGTGATATCGCCCTGCGCGGTGAACGCCCAGGCACGGGCGCTTTTTTCTTTCAGCGATTCCAGGCCGCTGGCCACCTCACTGAGAATATTGCTTCTTTCGTGGATGAAACCCGTCAGCGCCGCCTTTGCCTCCGACAGACTGAATCCGGATGCGGCCTGCATCTGCCCTTCTAAAATTCGTTGCGCATTCAACGCAGCGCGGGTTGTCAGTGTGGACAACGGCACAGCCGCAACTGAACCGGTAGCAGATGACGGGATCAGCATTTTTTCTGTGGCCAACTCTGCTGACGACTGCGCCAGTCGCTTAACCTGTGTCATAGCGGGCAGCGGTAGAACATCAGCCAGTTCGCCAAGACTTTGCATAAAATCTTCATGCTGATTGCTGGCGATCATTAAGATCACCACTTCAATGCTCTTTCCAGTACTGGCCAGCTGCTGCGCCAGATAAGAAATAGCATTTTGTGGACTTAAATAAATACCGTTGGCTGTATCCTGCCCCAGCCCAAATACCCACGGATGAGCCGAAATAGTTGTACATATTGAATGCTCAATTTCGCCAGACAGTGATATTTTCGAATCACGCCACATATGAGGTATCACCTACTACTTTTTATTGCCGAAATAAATTCACATACTTCAAGTCATGCAAAATCAGGAAGTAATTTAATCTGGCATTCTGCCTGTTCAAGTACATTCACGCCGGAAGTGTAATCAGGCATAAACTCGTAAGTATTAAATAACTGCCATGATTCACCATCAAAACTGCTGTATAAGTCAGCCGTCGCACCATGTGCTGTAACATAGACGGTTCTTACCTTGAAATTAGTTTCAATAATCTGTGATTCTGTGCCAAGAGATACACCATTAGCCGCTGTTTTATTGAAAGTGAATGCAACATCTTTTTTAAATGTCATATTTATACCTTTATGAATTAAAACCACTGCTGTGAAACTTCACGCTGGAGTTTGCCTGTAATACATTTATATTAAGTACGCCCGTCCCCGCAGATAAAGTGAATAATCTTTTACCGCCTGTACTCCCGCTGGTTCCGGATGGAGTCTGATCGTGCTCACCGATGATGGTGAATGTAACTGTGCCTTCTCTGTTCGTGACAATAGCCTCAATTGTCTGTGCCCATGTTGTCTGAACAGAAGACCAGACATCAATGAATAGCTTGACTGACATTCGGTTAGGGATATTTACAGAAACCACATCACCTGTTGTATACAGTCCGCCTGTTCTGGAGTGCTTTTCTTTCCACTCCAGATTATATCCGGGAGACCCGGCCGTAGGCGACTGTGAAGTGTAAGCCCATTTAGTGACCTCTCCCGTCTGATCGGCAGCGTATAACAGCCTTGAGAACTGATCTCTCAGACCATAGGCATATTTACGGGAATTAATCGCCTGTAAATCAATATCAGCTGTTTTCGGGTTTGGATACAATCCTGTCCCTCCGACCTCTAATACATCATAATGACTGGCGGTCGGGGCTGTCCATCCATTCCTGTTAACATTCGAAAAAAACTCCTGAAAGGCCAGCCAGTATGATTTTTGATGCCCGAATAAGTTCGGATGCACATTCTGTCCTGGATTAAAGAGTGTTGTTTCACCATATTCTGCCACTGCATCAAACCAGTATTTTTCAACATCTATCAGGACACAATTAAGTTCTGTTGCAATTTTTCGGATCGCGTCATTTCCTCTGAGGAAACGAACGGCCGCAGGAACAGATGCCTCCCCCCACTTAATTTTGACAACAGAATCGGCCGCTGAAGGTACAATTAGCTCATCAGATACAGGCGCGGGCACAGCCCAGGGCCACGTCTGAGATACCCCCTCCGGCATACTCCAGCTGTAGTTAACTGAAAGAGGATGAGGCGTGGTTGTTAAAACCACGTCTCCGCCCGCATTCCTTACTTTCCGGATCGCCTTTCTCAGACGGTTTTTAAAACCATTATCACCAAAAGTCTGCCCGGCATTAAACTGGGCTGTAGGAAAATCGTTCATCCCATAAATGAACAAAGCCAGATCCGGATAAATCCCTTCAGAAACAACATCCGGCCATTGTTTATCCAGAAAATCATTAACTGTAGAGCCATTTACGGATTTGTTAGCAAATGAAACAGGATAAATCCCTCCCCGGTTTACAGTAGCACTGAGATATTCATAAAATTTTGCAACCGGGGCCTGTGTATTCTTATCTGGTAGTGTTGCTCCGTCCCCTACAGATGAACCAAATCCATATATTCTGACCTGTTCTCCATTTGTATAGCGATAACTGGTTAACTTATCCATGAATAACGGAAAAAGAGAATGTGAAGCTCCTGAGGTTGAACGAATAGAGTCTTCTACATTACGCCCCGTGCTCGTCACAATTTTTGCGGCACCCTCAGGATTATCCAGCCCCATGCAGGATATGGCTTCATTTTCATTTTCACTGGCGATAAGAAGCCGTCCGTATCCGGTTAAACTGGTTGCGTCCACTTTCCTTTCTTCATTAAAAAAAGGAACCTTATCCCGTTCTGATTTCAGCTCAGATAGCTCTGTTAATGTCTGGTGTAAAGGTTGCTTATCTTTTAATTGCGATAATATACCCTTATCAGAGTCATTTAATTTATCACGAAAATCCTTAATCTTCCCGGCAGCATCTATTTCCGCGAGAGGGCAAACATAATGCTGTTCATCATTTATTTTATAATCTTCAAGATTATCAGCAATGACTATTTTTGATGCAGAAGCCCATACGCTGGTCAGCGTTCCTTTCCAGCACACATCCACCCATACTATTGCAGGAGGTACAATATCTATATGCTGGTCAAAAAGTAACTCTGCCCGAATACCTGAAACATATCCGGTTCCTTTTTTAAGGATAAAATCACCCGCTTCTTTTGTAACAAGAAATCCATCACCAAAAAAACGGGATACACCATAGAGATCGATATTTTCCTGACGAATACGCTCATCAACCCCGTTCAGGCGGGCAGTAAAATCTATCTGCCAGGTATCTGCCGGGGTGATAATCTGGGTCTGTTCTGACGCGCCGTTATACTCCATCAGAAATGAGCGGGTTAAAACGTTCCCCTGCTGGCCGGTGGCCGTTTTGATTTTCTTCTGCGTGGGCGCATGAACAATCATCGCCACTACATTGTTAGCCGAGTTAACCAGCCCAACCCAGTTGAAGTCAAAATCCCCCACATCCGCACCCATCACCACGGAGTAAACCACAGCGTTGTTATTCACCATCCCGGTTTTACCCACAGCCTGACGATGGACAATCAGCGCCTCGTCCGGCAAACCTTCGCCACGATCAATTGGGCTGGTAATGTCCAGATTTGGGACGTTGGCAAACACGAACTTATCAAGAATGACAACGCCACCGTTTGCCGCTTCCTGGGCTTTCAGCTGTTCAAAGGCGGAAGTAATCACCGTCTGACTCATAAATAATACCTACAGTTTTGCGCCAAACATGGCGTTATCATTGATTCCATCACTGGCCGGGAAACAGACATATTCCCCGTCCAGCCGTTTTTCCCCGCCGATATATTCCCCGGCGTAATAGCAGATTAATTCCCCGTCATTCCACCCGGCGTTGATATACAGCTGAAGCGTGGTCATCACCTCAAACCGATAGCGCCGGCAGGTGCGGCCGTACTGGCGAATGATCTGCATCATCAGATCGGCGTTCTGGGCAATCTGGCTGTCCGAAACGCGGACAATAATCACATCCCAGTCTATGTCCGGCTGGCGCTCCAGCAGCTCCACGTAGCCGATACCCAGACGTTCAAAGATGGCAATAAACCCGGCGATAGAACCTGAGTCCGCCGCGTTCACAAAGGCATACGCCACACGCTTTCTGAACAGGTACAGCGGCTCACCATTGAAGCGGGTAATATCCCGGTCATAGGCCATCAGCCGTAAAATCGACTCCGAACAGGTCAGCGGATCGAACTGGTTCACCGGCCAGGTTATCCACTGCCAGACCTGCTGCCAGAAGCGCCGGGCCGTATTCAGTAACTTGCGCGGCTCGCCTTTGTTCATCCATGACGGCAGCGTTAACCCGGCCAGTTTTTTATTAAAATCAGTCATGTTCGATACTCACCGTCAGGCTGGCCAGGCGCGGCACATTCAGCTCACTGACGATATCCCGAAGCGAGAAAGTGACTGAATCCACCGCCGTAAATGTCCGGTGGATCTCCCGGCCCAGATTAGAGAAGGAGAACCGACCATATGGCCACGTCTTCTTCACGTCATAATCCGTATTTTCCCGAAACGCGCTGCGCACCAGATTTTCCACCCCGGACAACAGCGCATCACGCTCATCGGCCAGCATGTTGTCCGGATCAGGCAGGTACAGGACAACATCCAGATCGTGGGATGTTTCCGGCATAGCGAAACACTGCATATCATCGCCGTGTCCGTGGTGGCCCTGCGTGTTGATGTAGTCATTCACCACCGCTACAAACGGATCGGAGATCACGCCGCTGTCCAGCAACAAATAGGCGTTAGCGGTTCCGGGGCCACGGGGAGCGTCGTGCTCAAAATAGATACGGTCAATACTCAACCCGGCGATACCCGCAATCATGGATCGGTAAACCGCATCGGTGTGGTAATTACCCACCAGGTTGAACTGGTTACGGCAGCGTTCACGCAGTTCATCGTCGCTCTCCTCATCAGCACCCGGCACCGTCAGCCAGTTTTCTTCACTCACCACATGGCTGATACCTGACACCGCCACAGGCAAAATCCGGTAATATCCCGGCGCGAGGTTATACGCCCCGCCCGTCCCCTCCGCTTTCACCGGCACCAGTGCGCTGGCGGTGCCTGCGGTGAGGGTGAAATCTTCCGTGACCGCCAGGCGGTATACGGTGCCGTTGATTCGCTCGGTCTGCACCAGCGTTCCGGCTTTAATCGTGACGGCTGCGGCCGGTGAGGCTTTATAGAATCGGATCACACCCTGAGCGGCCGTTGCCGGTTTCACCTTGATATTGACCGCCCAGGCCAGCAGACGCAGCATCTGCCCGGTTGCCGTCGCTACAAACATATTGGCCAGCACGGTATGGATCATCACATCGCGCAGCCACATCACCGGCGCAGTGACGATGGATGTGATCAGCCGCCAGAACGGCGACATTTTCGACGTGTTTGTGATAATGCCCTCATCAGCGGCGATGGCATTAAACCGGCTGCGGGCCTCGTCGGCCGTTGCAGGCATACCGCTTTCATTGACCAGGGTTTCAAAATCCACCTGCGGTTTTTCCGTCATAGATCCACCCTCAACGACAGCGGCCCAAAATCATAGGTGTCTGCCGTCACCCACAGGCGCGACAGGGTTTCTTCGGTAATGGATACCGTGCCGGGTATCAGCCGTTCATCGTCTTCAATCAGCAATTCCATGCGGGTAAAAATATCGCCGCGCAGTGTCGGGCTACGTTCGGCAATTAATTCCGTTGCCAGCCCGCTTTCAATAATGCTGTGAATCACGTCCTGTCCGATACTCTGGCGGTTATTACATAAAACAGGCTCATTACCGGTATTCAGGACAAAATCATCATTTGTAATCAGCAGGTCGATATATAACACATCACTCATAACCCCATCTCCTGCCATTCCTGCAATTTGCCCGGCGTAAACGGCTCCTGCGGATAAATATTCACCGTACCAATGCTGTTTCCGCGCTTATCCACTTTATTATTGTTGCTGTTATTAATGGTTCGACTGATACCGCCCGGCTCAACGCTGCGTAACTGGCCACCCGTTGAAATTTTATTTTCTGTAACGGGCGGCGTTGTTGTTGTGCTGATATTCACGCCGGGGATCATATTTAGTTTATCGACAATCCAGTTCCACGATGTGGTAAAACTTTTTTTAATGGCCTGCCATATTCCATCAAAGAGTTTCATTATTCCCGACGCCATGCCGCTTAATGCGTCGAGCGGTGAAAACCCCGTCAGCAGCGCAATAAAGCTATTCCAGCCCGCTGAAATATATTCCCACACGGAGGTAAAGAGATTCGCCAGCCAGCTGACGGCCTGCGCCACAACCTGAAATGCAGCCGTATCCATCACGGCGGCTTTGACCGTGTCCCAGTGCTTAATCAGCAGATAACACCCGGCGACCAGCAGCGCGATGACCCCAATAACCAACAAAACCGGCCAGCTCATAAAGTTAATGGCGGCACCGGTCAGCATCGCTGCCGTACGAACCACCGTCAGCGCTCCACTGACCAGTTTCAGCGCGGCTCCCCAGCCGGTCAGGATGAAAGCAGACAGCCCCATGACAATATTCAGGATCGCCCCCACCGCAGCAAACCCCAGTACCGCCATTGACACCCATCCCACCACGCGGGCGATATTCGGAAACAGGCTCATCCAGCGGGCAAAGGTCTGGCCTGTCCGCGCGGCCCAGTCCAGCAGAGGGTTAAGCGCCGGAACCAGCGTTAACCCGATGGCAATCTGAACGGCCCGGATAATGGCCATAAACCGATCCATCGGTTTAACCAGTTTTGCTGCCGCCTCCTGGGTGCGTTTAAGCCCATCCGCGCCGCCCAACTCGGTGATATTTCGCTGGAGCACGGACACATTGCCGTAAAGCTGCTTTACCACCGCCGAACTGTCGCCAAAGGCGTCGTCAAGCTCCTTCTGGGCCTTCAGGTTTCCTTCCAGGCTCTGGCCGTATTTCCCCTGTAACTTAGTGAGAATATCCGGCATGGAGAGCATTTTCCCGGCTGTATCGGTGAACGAGAGGCCCAGTTTTTTACCGCCCTCAATAGCTGAGGTCATAAATCCCTCGTAGGCGCTACTGGCTTCCGTTCCCAGGGTGCGACTCAACTCACCCATCACGGCCAGTTGCTCATTCATGCCGACCCCGTAGTTGGTGCCCGCGCCGCGAGCACCTTCCATCAGGTCTTTTACCATCCCCATTTCCAGCCCGAAGCGCTGGCGCATCAGCGTCATTTTCCCGGCCAGTTGCTCGGCAAACTGCACTTTCCCCAGCGAATCGGCATCAGTGCGGAAGTTAGCGAACATCTGGCGCATAAACTCAGCCGTTTCGCCCGTGGAGGACTTCATCTCGAAGGCCATCAGGTTGGCGACCTTCGTCACCTTCGGCAGCTCCTGCCCGGTCAGCCCGGCGATGGCGCTGTTAATCTCCGCGGTTGAACTGACAAAATCTGTGGCCACCGTACCGTAAGTGGTGCTGAAGGCCAGCGCGTCACGCTGAACACTCTTCAGCACACCAGAATCAATGCCCCTCGCGGACTGCTCCTGAAGTGCGTTAAACATATCAAATGCCGGTGCCAGCATTCCGCCGATGGACTGCCCCACGCCATACAGGGCAGCACCACCGATACCGATACGTTTAAACGCCTGAACGGACTTATCCGCGAACTGAACAGCCGAATTCTGCGCGGCCCTGAGCGGGCGCGTGAATTTATCAATCAGACTTAACGTAAAATCCAGGCTGTTCATTAGTTTCCCTTAAAAGCAGTCCCAATTCCGTTCGCTACTGCCACACTCATATTTTCCCAGTAGCGATTATCCAGCCACAATGCAGCAGCAATATCATCCAGTGAATCATCACCGCATGGTAAATAATGTCTGCGCAAAATATAATACTGCTCCATCCCGTTCTGATTAATGGCGGTAATCCGGGAGCTCAGTTTTTTGCGACAATATCCAGCTCAGGCGCAAAGCGTTTATTTACTTCGTTAACCAGCTGCAATGCTGCACCCGGTAACTTCAGAATATCCGCCAGATTCTCTTTGGTTTCCGCCGTCACAATACGCATCAGATAATTATGTGCCGGTGACACTTTATTATCCATTGACATATCGTTAATTAATTTATTGTATGCCGCGATATTCGGTTCAAAAGCAATATCCTTTCCGGCCACGGTCAGTTCAATAATCTGTTTTTCCACGCTGTAAATCCTCTCGTAAATTAATTTCATCAACCAGCTGGTTATGACGGGCGGCACACTGCCCGTAAAGGTCGAGATAAAATGTTAATAGCTCTGCGGCATCCCTGCCCGTAACACCTGCAAGCCTCGGCAGGCTCACTACACATTTAGTTTTCAGGTTTTCCTGAAAGCGCACGTTCGGTACTGGCAGCGGCGTCGTTGTACATGCGGACAAAATCATCAGACATGCACACGTTAGTGAACACCGGCTTAACCACTTCGGTGCGGATCTCACGCGGTGGCGCATTTTTCAAAGCCTCCAGTTGCTCTTCAAGCCTGCGCCCGGACTGGCTTGCCACGTCCGCCAGGCGGTTGCCGGTAGCCGTCGCCGCCTTGCTGATTTCCAGCGCCACGCTGTCATGCTGCCAGGTGGCCACTTTCCACCCTCCGGCAAATGCCAGCACGCAAAGCAGCAGCACACCCGCGACAAGCCTTTCCATCAGCGCACCCCGTTATGTTCCAGGCTGAAGTGATTGCCGTCCGGGTTGGTTTTGAAGCGAC
Source organism: Klebsiella sp. HMSC09D12 (assembly GCF_001808475.1). NCBI lineage: Bacteria > Pseudomonadati > Pseudomonadota > Gammaproteobacteria > Enterobacterales > Enterobacteriaceae > Klebsiella > Klebsiella sp. HMSC09D12. The sequence goes on from NZ_KV793492.1 coordinate 97,589, forward strand.
CGCCCCAGCTGCCGCCCAGCGACTCCCAGTATTCGCCCAGGGGGCGGTAATCCTCTGTGCGGGTCTTATACTGGCCGTTCATAAACAGATTGAAATCCACTGCCAGACGCTGGGTGTGCAGACTATTGGAAATCCCGCTGCCCTTTTTCGCGTTCAGCGCCGCCTGCTCCGGTGTGCGGTAGGCTTCACCAAACGTCAGACGGTAGCCGTGCTCTTCGGCCCAGTGGATCAGATTGGCCACCATCACCACAAACAGCTGTTGTTTTTCGCTTAACGTCATTTCCCGACTCCTTTACCCAAATCAAAGCCTTTTTTACGCAGCCACACTTCCACGCCGTTCAGACCCGCAATACCCAGCGCGGAGCCAATCCCTGCCAGCGCCAGCGGGTGGATATCCGGCACAAAGTACAGCGCCACGCCTGCGGCGAGAGACAATGCACTGCCGACGATAACGCGCCCCAGGATCAGGCGGGCGGTAATCGGCTCATTACTGGTCAGCATCTTACCCAGCGCAATCAGCGCCCCCATGATGGCCAAAGTGATAAACCCCTTTTCATACTCCTGCATAACTCTCCCTTACGATGCGATCAGGCTCTGCGTGGTTTCCGGCTCCAGATACGGAATGCCGTCGATATTGATAAAGCGCGGGTCTGTAACCAGCACTTTGATTTTGCGGGTGGACAGAGAGCCGCCCTTCGGATCGAGGTCGAGAATGCTGCTCAGTACCAGCTTGACGCCGAAGGCTTCAATTTTGGCCTCTTCCTCTCCGGCTTTGCCGTAAAAGAGCATGTCCGCAACCGGAATACCACGCCACGACCCTGCTGAACTGGCCTGCGCCTTGAGGGTGGCCAGTGCCTTGATGGACAGTTCAATTTCTCCCTCAGCGGACACATCCCCGTCCACATAGCCATCCGGCACCCCCTTCGTCTGCGCCAGCGCAGTGTTATCCGTAATATCCAGCGTCAGCTTTTCGACGTGGATCAAATCCGTCCCCCAGTAGGTGTCAAACGACGCCCCGGAAATACGCTTACTCATGCGGCCCCCTCAAGGCTGGCATCCAGCATCAGATTGATGGTGATTTCCAGCGGCATCTCATACGGACGGATCACTACATAAACCTCCACTTTTTTGCGCGTTTTCCAGACAATAGTCACATCGCCGTCTTTCGGTGATTTGATCTCCCCTGGAAACTGCACCCCGTTAATTTCGCTGGATTTCGACATTTCGCGCAGTGGCCGGGCAAAATACAGCTGGTTTGCCGCAATGCTTCCCGGCGTGCTGTTCAGCGCCCGATCGGCAATTTTGGCAATGGCAAGCAGTCGCACGCGACGGGCGACTTTATCGACGATCCGCACCATCTCCAGCGCCTGGTAATCGCCTCCCTCCGCATCCAGCGTGCGGCAGTCAGACCAGTAGTAACCGTCATAGTCCGCATACCACATCGGTACACTAAAACGCTGGGCTTCCAGTGCCTGAAGCGTGGCCAGCTGAAGCGATACACCGTCGCCATCTACCGGCACATCATCACTTCCCATGCTGACCAGCGCCCCGGTTTTGACCCGTGCCGGGCTGTCCGCGATGGTCACGGCGCGGTTACAGAGTCGCCCGGCAAGCACGCCTGGCTCATTGCCCCACAGCACCGGCACCAGACAAACGGATTTTTCAGATATCCCCGCCTGTAGCGCAGTCAGTCGCGCCAGATAATCGGCCTGGGCTTCGTCCGCCTGCATTGCCTGAACAGCCAGGATAAACCACACCCAGCGGCCATATTTCGCGATCAGGGTGCTACGCAGCGTGATGGCTTCATTAATCACAGCCTTCTCTGAAACCGCATCGCACAGCACTACACCTTCCACAGAGGCCACCTGCTGCGCATCCTGCACAGCATCTGTCCACTTCCCGTCCTCATCCAGCACCCGCACAAACGCCCACCAGTTTTGCCCGGCATTGTCGCGGGCCGCAGTCAGCTGACGTTTCAGATCGCTGTCAGCCTCACCCAGCAACACATCCAGATCGCTCTGGCTGTTCACCGGCAACGTTTTGCCGGTATTCACGGTTCCCCGGCCGACAAACAGCAACACGCGTTCCACTTCCGTGGTTTCGCCCTGCTGCTGATTCAGCTGATTCACCCCAACATTAGGCCACGCCATTTCGTCCCCTTATATCCTGTGCTCTTACATCCCAGCCGAAGCCAATCCCCTGCAACTGACGAGCAAGTGCCTGACTGAAATCCTGGTCACTCATGCCCAGAAACTCACGGGCTGGCAGATCAATCGTCCAGCTGTCCTTTACCGCCTTACCCGACAGTTTGCGGATCAGCAGACCGGCCTGGTCATAGGGCATTGACGCCAGCATTTCTTTGCCCGTGGGCTTACGCCAGCGCTTACCCTTCCTGACCCGGTAGCCCAGCCCCCGCAGGCGTTTTACCTGAGCGGGCGTCGCCATCTGCCCGGCCCTGTTGCCGCGCCTGACGCTGCTGCGGTTGACCCTGACGCTCATTCCGTTCTGCTGGCTGTACGCCACCACCCCGGCAGGCACATCCCCTGTGCCGTTGCGGTAGCCACCTCCCTGGAGATACACCCGCACTGCGCTGATTTCCGGCATATCCCTGATATGCAGCAACTTCGGCATGTTGCGCAGCATTTTGCCTTTGCGCTTCGTCCTGCGCCCCGGCCAGGCTTCCCCATCCGGATCAGCCTGATTGCGGACGTTTCGCTTTGCGGCGGCGATCAGCCCGTATTTGGCCAGACGCCACAGCAGGCGCTGCCGCTTCGCTTTTGGCAGGTCTGCGCGGGCCAGCGTTTTGCGCAGCTCCGCAAGCTGGGATTTGTTCAGCTCGCCACCGATAATCATCAGGCATCCCCTACCGGCGCACCGGTGCTGTCAGCGCCAAAAATCTGCGCACTGAATGCCGTCCAGATCTCAGGGTCAGCCAGTCGCCAGCGTTGCCCCCGCCACGGAATGGCCCCTTTTTCATCAGGCACCAGAACCAGCTCTTCCACCATCGGGACACTGACCAGCACCGTGGCCGTTTCTTCGCTGTCCACCGATACATCCCAGTCAGGATCGGCCTCGTTAATCCCCAGCTCGTCGAACAATTCCCGGTCTGTGTCGTCAAGCCACGCGGCCATCAGCGAAAACAGCAGGCGCGGATCGCAAATCCGGTACGGAAAGCGCTCCCAGGAAAGCACGGCGCTGTAACGGATAACCGCCTGGCGGTACTGTCCCAGCCCCAAATCCTTTGCAGCGGGAATAAACTGCATTTCGTCCATGACGCTGGTAAATGCCCCCATTGCGCGGGCGGGTACGTTTTCCCTGAAAAAGGCGGTCAGTGATTCCAGCTGTGTGTTTTTCATACCTTTTTCACCGTTGCTCTCTTCAACCCCTTCATTCTGCGGATCACCACCGAGGCTTCAGTTAACAGCCCGGCGCGTGTCTCCGCGCTTTCCTGCCCCGGGTGCGAGTCACGCCGCCCGATGGTAGCGAACTCGCCCAGCAAATCCGCCTTTCCCCGCGCAAACACCGCTTTGGTGTACTGGGCGCATAAACCGTTCAGGCCATTCATCGTGACACCCGGCACCGCTTCTGCCGTCAGATGCCCTTTTGCCAGATATCCGGCCTGTACCCCTTCCAGCTCTGCGTTAACTTCCATCACAGCACTCAACAACGCCTGCGCGAGTGTTTCTGCGTCGATATCTGGCGGCAGGGAGCGCTGTACCTGAAAATCCTTCAGGTTTAAGTCCGGCCAGAAGCCGTTATTGCTCAGTTGCTCATCCTGGTAATCAATCGGGTTGCCACTGAACATAAATCCCCCTTAAAAAGACGGGCTGACCGGTTTCCACGGCGCAAATTCACATCAGTGATTTGCCCTCCACCGCGCCCGTCTGGCGGTTGGTAGTTGTCAGCCTTGCGTCAGTTTGCGCAGACGTGCGGCGATGGTCTGCCGGGCTGTTTTCACGCCGATTTTGAAATAGTGCTGTTCCGCGACAGCCAGTAACCGATCGGCTTTTTCCAGCGTGTCGATATCGTCCACGCCCGCCGCCGTCTTCTGGCCATCCTCATTGCGCAGCAGTTCCAGTCCGGCGAATTTGAACCACTTCGCCGTGACCTGCTCATGCAGCCGCCAGGTATTGGCGACGCGCTCAAAGGTGCGCGAAAAATACGGTTCGATACTTTCCCCGCGTCCGGCAGACTCTTCCGCCCACGCCAGCATCGTATCGGCCACGAACGTGGGAAAGTTGCTGCGCAGACGGTCAGGCGTGGCCTGCTGCTGTCTGATAGCGATATCCGCCCAGTCAAGCGCCTTATCCAGATTTCCCACATCAAACAGCCAGATCACGCACCAGGCGAAAACCGGGTTTGCGTATACCTGGCCGCTGGCCAGATAGGCTTCCACCGTGGGCACCCAGCGAGGAAGCAGCACATCCCGCTTAAATACAATGCGATCGGGAATAAACTGAATGCTCCGCGCCTGTTCCACGTCCTTTTCCAGCGCTTTCACCAGAATGTGCATACTCTCGCTGCTGTCCACTGCCTGACTGCGCTGTAACTGGCGTTCAGTGGCGATGCGCTGACTGTGCCGTTGTGCGGGAGAAAGTGCCATTTATTAGCCCTCCGGCTGCTCACTGACCTTGCCGATGGTCACGGCGGACTCGTCGATCGCGGCGTACAATTCCGGCACCTCAACGGCGTAACCTTCGTTGCGCAGGTATTTGTTTTCAAACTGCTTACGGTCATCAACAAACTCAGCCTTGCGCTGACGGGTGTTACGCTGGGTGTAGATGTGCAGGTTACTGAGTGGCGTTACAACCATGCGTTTTCCCGGCATAAACGGCGGAATAATGGCCTTACGGCCCGCGATGGTGTTACCCAGCAGCTGCGCGGCGATTTTCTCAGTCGGACGGTCTGCCGCCTGATACAGCCGGTACTGCTCCGCCGCCACCAGATCGGCACCGACCAGCACCACCAGACGCGGGTCATTGCGGAACTGCGCCGGAATTTTGGCGTTAATCAGGTCTGACGCCATCGCATCCAGAGAGTGATAATCTCCGGCATCGTCCAGCACGACCGGATCGGTCATAATCTGGTTGCCATTGAGCAGCGTTTTCATGCGCTCATGCCAGCCGATGTTGACGTCTTCACCGTTCGGATTCGCAGTCGGATCGGTGGTTTTGGCGCGACTCTTACCGTTAAAGCCAATGCGCAGCATGTCCAGCGCAAACGCCTGGGTGGTAAACGCCTGCACCAGGTTGTAAAACTCATTCTCTTCTTTCCCGGCATTCGCCCAGACGGAAAGCAGATCCCAGCGCAGGGCGGCACAACTGTCGGTTTCCACCAGGGAATAATCGTTACCGTCCACGCCGACCTGACGGATAAAGCGCCCATTTTCGCTGCGGCCGGTACGCAGTACAGACGACCCTACGGAAATCACCTGGCCACTCAGCTGGTCAACGTCCAGACAGGTGATCATGTTCAGGAACTCCACCGATTCCAGCAGGGCCAGACGCAACGCATTTTCCTGCGGGTCATTCAGGGCAAAATAACGGCTGGTATCACGCGCCCCAAACTGCTGCGCCATCCCCGCCGAATATTTGTCCAGTAATTCCCGCGCACGGTTATTAAGGTGCATAAAACTCCCTCGCCATTAAGCGATAATAAATTTTGTTTCTACGTTATTCGCAGCGCGAACAATTACAGGAAATTAAATTTTCCGGCCTTGCCTGGGATCTGACGCTGTTTACGTTTACCGTTATTACCCAGTTCATTAAAGCGGGTCACAATTTCTGCCGCATTATCACGAATAGCGGCAAACTCTTCGGTATCTACCACTTCAGAAATGGTATCAACATCGTCCTGTACAGAATTAAGCTGCGTTTCGATAGCCCCCACACGCGCTTCCAGATCGTTTAATGCGCTGGCCAGCGCCTGCAACTTATCATCACCCGCTGGCGTATCGTCAGCCTGGTTTTCGCTTTCAAATTTCGGCTTCAGACCAAAAAGTTTTTGCCAGTTTTTCATCAGTCCATCCTGTTTAATTTTTCCATCACGGGAGATCACACCACTGTAATATCCCTGCCTGTTCAATCGACGGCGACCGAATCGCAGTCTTGTTGTGCCTGTGCTGGCCGGATTATCCGTGACACCCAGCCCCATCAGATAGGTGCGCTCACCGCCGCGCCAGTTCAGCTCCGGCTCTACGGAGAAAAACAACAGCTGACCTTCGTCATTGGCATAAATCAGGCGCTTATTCGGGCGGATACTGACAAACAATCTCGCCAGCCCGTCCTCACCCTCATGCCATTCAGCTTCCAGCACCTCGCCAAAATTCCCGAAATCGCGCTCATGCTCCGGCCACAGCAGGGCGGCATAATGATTAGCGTCGTAGGTTTCCCCCATGTCGATAATCCACTGTCGCTCAATCACCCGCCCGTCAACCGTATCGCCTTCAGTCGCGACGCACAGCCAACCCGTTTTTAAATGCGACACATATTCCCTCCCCTGCCGATTTAATGAATCTCATGCTGTGAACTGAATTATTGCGAAATAATCCCCAGACCGCATCCGGCTTAATTCTGGTTAATTCGGTTAAGCGCTTATTCCGAACAACCCCGAACATCGACCGCCGTTTTTTAATTCAGGCCACGGCATAATTAAATCTATGGCTAAATACTCCGACGAATTAAAAGGCGTGGCGCGGGCACTTTATCTGCGCCGCTATACGCCAAAAGAAATTGCATCAGAATTAAATCTGCCGAATGCGCGGATCATTTACTACTGGGCGCATAAAGATGGCTGGGCAGATTTGCTCAGTTTTGAAAGCACTGAGGAGGCGATTGAACGCCGCTACCAGCTGCTGACCAGACGCGACGGAAAAACCGATCTCGACCTGAAAGAAATGGACATGCTCATTGCGCACGCCGTGAAGCTGCGGGCGCAGAGCAATAAACATAAAGAGAAACTGGCCTCAAGCAAGGGAGCACACGCCGATCACGCCTGCGATAACGGGAATGACGACGGCGAGCCGCGTAAAAAGCGTAAGTATAAGAAGAACGATATTTCCTCCCTCACCCAGGAGGACTTCGATACTTGGGCCGATGAGCATCTTTTCGACTATCAGAAACATCTGCGCCTGAACATTGGCCAGCAGGTGCGCAACATTCTGAAAAGCCGTCAGATTGGCGCGACCTGGTATTTTGCTTTTGAGGCGTTTGAAAACGCCGTCATGACCGGCGATCCGCAAATATTCCTTTCTGCATCAAAAGTTCAGGCAGAATATTTCCGCTCTTATATTGTCAATATCGCTGAACAGTATTTCGGTATCACCCTGACCGGCAATCCGATCAGGCTCAGCAACGGCGCAGAACTGCGCTTTTTGTCCACTAACAAAAATACCGCGCAGTCCTACAGCGGCCATCTGTACTGCGATGAATATTTCTGGGTGCCGAACTTCGCCAGGCTTAACGAAGTGGCCAGCGCAATGGCCACGCATGACAAATGGCGCACCACCTACTTTTCCACCCCGTCCGCGAAAACGCACCAGGCCTACCCGTTCTGGACAGGCGAAGAGTGGAAAAGAGGCAGTAAAAAACGCGCGGCCGTTAAGTTTCCGTCATTTGATGAAATGCGCGACGGCGGGCAACTCTGCCCGGATGGCCAGTGGCGCTACATCATCACGATGGAGGATGCGATCGCGGGCGGGTTCAACCTGGCCAGCATCGAAAAACTGCGCAACCGCTACAACGATTCCACCTTCAATATGCTCTATATGTGCGTGTTCGTTGACAGCAAAGATAGTGTTTTCAGCTTCTCCGACCTGGAAGCGTGCGCCGTCGAAACGGAAGCATGGCAGGATCACGATCCGAACGCTGCGCGGCCGTTCGGCAATCGCCCGGTATGGGGCGGCTTCGACCCGGCCCGCAGCGGGGATTTATCCTGCTTTATCATACTGGCCCCTCCGGTACTGGCCGCAGAAAAATTCCGCGTACTGGCCGTCTTTAACTGGAAGGGGATGAACTTCCGCTGGCAGGCTCAGCAGATAGAGACGCTGTTTAAGCGCTACAACTTCACCTACCTGGGTATTGACGTGACCGGCATCGGCCAGGGCGTCTTTGACAATATCCAGCACTTTGCCATGCGCGTGGCTGTTCCCATTCGCTACGACATGAGCACCAAAAACCAGCTGGTACTGAAAGCCGCGGACGTGGTGGAAAGTCAGCGCATTGAGTGGGACAAAGAGCTGAAGGAGATCCCGGCCAGCTTTATGGCCATCCGGCGCACCACCACACAGAGCGGTAACGCCATGACCTTTGTTGCAGACCGCAGCCCGGAGACGGGCCACGCAGAATCATTCTGGGCGATCACCCACGCCCTGCACAACGAACCGCTGAACTACGAAAATAAACCAAAATCCCGTTGGGGAATGAAGAAGGCAGCATGACGAAAAAACGATATACCGCCCGTAACAAGCGCGGCGATAAAGCCAAAAAGATGAGCATTATTTCGTTCGGCAAACCCGAGCCGGTGCTGACTACCGGTACGGATTACCGGGATATCTGGTACGACAACGCCGCCGATCACTACACCCAGCCAATAGACCGCCTGGCGCTGGCGCAGCTGATTAACCTGAACGGCCAGCACGGCGGCATCCTGCACGCCCGCAAAAATATGGTGATATCGGACTACATCAGCGGTGGCCTGACCCATGACGAACTTGACGCGGCGGTGTTTGATTTTCTGACCTTCGGTGATATCGCCATTGCAAAAATCCGCAATGGCTGGGGTGACGTTATCGACCTGGCACCGCTGCCTGGCCTTTACATGCGACGCCGTAAGGACAGGGAGAACGCGCAGCCGGTTCCAGGCGACTATGTGGTACTACAGGAAGGAGAGCCACTGGTTTACCCGGAGGAAGATATTATTTTCATCAAGATGTACGACCCGCAGCAGCATATCTATGGCCTGCCGGACTACATCGGCGGCGTCCACTCTGCGCTGCTCAACAGCGAAGCGGTTATTTTCCGCCGTCGCTACTACCACAATGGTGCGCACACGGGCGGTATCCTCTACACCCGCGACCCCAGCATGACGGACGAGATGGAGGAAGAGATTGAACAGCAGCTGCGTGACAGCAAGGGGATCGGCAACTTCTCCACCATCCTGGTGAATATCCCCGGTGGTGAGGGCGACGCCATCAAATTCATTGAAATGGGCGATATTTCTGCAAAGGATGAATTTGCCAACGTGAAGAACATCAGCGCCCAGGACATTCTGAATGCGCACCGCTTTCCGGCCGGGCTGGCCGGTATCGTGCCGCAAAATGCGGCGGGACTGGGCGACCCGGAAAAGACAGAGCGAACCTATAAACGCAACGAAGTACGCCCGGTTCAGCGCCGCCTGGCGATGGCCATCAACGGCGATCCTGAAGTTCCCCCACGACTGCACCTACATTTTTCAGATGAAACAACGGATAAGGATGCGGCATGAGACAAAAAAGGCTAAAATCCAGGCATATTTTGACAGCTGGAGAGTGGAATATGCGCGTGCTGAAAATCGAATGCCCGGAATGCGGCTCAAAGGCGGTTATTCGCAAGACAAACCGGAAGCACCGGCAGATTGCTGATATTTACTGCGCCTGTGCGGACGTAGAGTGTGGGCATACTTTTGTTATGAACCTGACTTTTTCCCACACTCTCAGCCCGAGTGCGAAAACAGGTGATGCGATGGTTCAGGCTCTGCTTAACAACCTGTCACCTGTTCAGAAGCAGATGGCGCTTGATCTACTGAAAGCCACACCCGCCGCGTGAAATGCCCCTGCACTGGGGGCTTTGCAAACTCTTTCGAACTTCCTTTCCAAGCTCTTCCGCTATCTCACCAATCCAGCCCAAAGCAACTGTTTTTTCTTTACTTGTCATTTCTTCAAAATGGGAAATTTTTGCGAGTAACTCAATACGTTCAAGCTGAGCTGACGCCTCCAGCAAATCCATGCAACCCCCTAAATCACAATACTGTATAAATAAACAGTATTTATTAAATCACATGTTTTAAATAAAAAACAGTGGTTTAAGATACTCCTTGTATAACTTCAGATCACATCATGACCAACCCGGCCAGCGCTGGCTGCTCGCATCATGTTGTTTCTCCTGTAACCGACCATTCCTGTAAATCAACGTTCCCCGGCCATACATCAGCCCGCTGCCGCGCATCAGTATGGCTATTTCTTCGTCGGTTCCGTCAAACCCCCTCTGGTTTAAATCACTTTTTAACCGCCAGGGGGCTTCACCCTCCGTACAGTTATTGACAGAACTCCAAGGGGCGGCGCTGCCGCCAAAAAACCCCGCCTCCGCTGGCGCTTCGGCCAACTTCGCAACCTTCTGCCACTTAACCAGACGGGTGCAAACTTCAGAATCAGGGATCAAAGGTGAATAGATACCCTGCACACGCTGAACATCTTCGGCGTACTCGTTACCCTGCTCTGTTATTTCATAGGCCAAGCGAACAACCAGATCTCGACGCGCAACCAGAGCGCCCCCCTGCAACTGGGTATAGGCGGCCCAGTCTCCAACATCAGCCGCCGCCAGCACCGCATCCATGCGGCTATCAGTCAGGCGCTGATCGCCCAGGCGGCGCAACTCCCGCCAGACAGTCACAGGCGCACCACCAATTTGCTGAAACTGGCGAATACGCCAGCGGGATGCCCAGGCTGATACGGATTTGGCCATATCACGCAGGTTTTCCCCGGTTTCTTCATCCTGTTCGCTATCGAGCGCAAAGCCATCGATATTTTTTGAGATGTATTTAGCGATATACCCCGTTGCCGATCCTTTAGCGGGATCGATGGGCTCAACGTGAAAACGCGCTTTAAGCGCGTTGGGTGTCTGAAGCTCTTCTGAATCGGCAATCCTGGCGTGATAGCAAAGGATATCGCGCACCGCCTCAACGTCATGCGGCCGCATGAACAGCAGCATATGCCAGTGCGGTGTCCCATCGTGGTGTGGTTCCACCACGCGAAAACCAAAAATATGAATACCGGCACGGGATATCGCCGCGCGTGCTTTTGCCCAGACGTTGCATAAATAACGCTGCGTGTCCCGTGGACTTAATCCGTTCCACTGAGACACAAAGCCGCCCTTGCTGTGTACAGCGTGATATCGTGAAGGCGCAGTGATTGTGTAAAACTCGCCAGCCAGTCCCTGTTCATTGGCGATATCTTCAAACCCACGCATGCGCACCATCAGTTCACAGCGACGAATGGCCGGGTTAGCAACGCTGCGGTGTACCATGCTGTCCAGCGCAATGCGGTTGCCCTCTTCGTCCATCAGATCAAACTTTTTAAAGAACTCCAGATTACGTTTCTTCTGGTCTATCCATTCGCCCAGGGTTTTACGTGATACGTAGGCGCTGGCAGATTTCTGCACCTGGCCAACGGCGATGGCCAGATGTTCACGTTGCAGATCACGGGCACGCTTCAGGCGCTGATACCACCATTCCGGTGCCATGAGACGCAAAATCCCGGACTCCGCTTTTCGGGTTTCCAGATGGCCTTCATTGGCTTCATGTTCTGCCCAGTACGGCGGCTGATTGTTCAGCATGAGGGAAAGCGAGCAAAGGTTGCGGTAAGCCTCCAGCGTGCGCTGGCGCATTTCCCTTTCGTCTTTTGGTTTGCCCTTCAGCGTGTCGGTGAAGTCATAAAACATCTGAGCTATCCAGCCAGAAACCTGGCCAGACAGCTTTTTGAGATCTGTACGGTCAAGCGATGGCAAACGCTGCAATGACTTGCCAAAAGGGAGATCGAATACATCAGCGGCCAGCTGGTAACGAGCGGCCACTTTCCGCAGACGTGGCAATACATTCCCGCCGATGGTCTTGCGCAGGAATGTATTGGCACGGCGGCGGCCGTCACGGCCAGCAAACAGCTTTTCGTAACGGTTGCCAAAATACCCGGCTAACCAGTCGGGTATCTCGTGAAGAAATTGTGAGCGCCATTCATAATCCTGTGGGTTAACTGCCCACAAACGGCGCTCTGTGAGCGTCGCATTCGCTGGCGTTCCTGGCGCAAAAGTATCACGCCGCCAGGCATCGACGGCGTGATGTTGGCCATAAGCAACGTGCGTCATGCGCAAGCCATTGCAACAGAACCCGCTGGGGTTTTCAGGATCAGCTCTGCGGCTGATTTCTGGCTTGCAGCTGCGGCACCAACACTTCTGGGCGCGTTAACCTTTATCGCCTCAAACCCGGCGTAAAGGTAATGCACCATTTCCAGATCGCTGTTTGAAGCAACAACACTCACGCCCTTTTCAGCAAGACGGCGCAGTTTTCTGGCCAGCCGCCCCTGATCAAGATGTGAAAAGCCGCTTTCAGTGTATGAGGTGAAATTTCCTGATTCCGTCAGATATGGAGGATCGCAATAGACCACATCCCCGGCGCGAACCAGTGCCAGCGTTTCGGAGTAATGCGCAGTGATGAACGTCGCGCGTTTCGCCTTATCAGCAAATGCCCTAACTTCTTTCTGCGGGAAATAGTTTTTCTTGTACTTCCCAAACGGGACATTGAACTGGCCACGGCGGTTGTAACGGCAAAGCCCGTTAAAGCCGTGGCGGTTCAGGTACATGAAACGGGCAGCGGCTTCAACGCTTTCAGATCCAAGCCCCTTTCCTGACAAATTAAACGCATCCCGCACGGCATAGTAAAAAACTGCGCAGCTCTCCTGTTCGCCTAAAGCCCCGGCAGAAAACAGGGATTCAAGTTCCAAAAGAAACGCGTCGGTATGGTAGGCCATCGCCTTATACAGATTGACTAAATCCGGGTTCAGGTCAGCGATCAGGTATTCGTCATAATCAGTATTCATCATGACGGCGCATGAACCCGCGAACGGCTCAACCAGGCGTTTGCCTTCCGGCAGGTGCGGGAGCAGCTGCGGCATGAGGCGGGCTTTACTGCCCACCCACTTAAGCGGAGATCTAATGGTCATACGGCACCGCCCTGTGCTAATGCTTTAATGACACCTAATGTCATTTGGCAATCAGCTAAAGCACGATGTGCCTGCCCCTCAACCACAACACCTTCATGCGCAGCGGCATCAACTAACTTGTGCCATTTATAGGCGCTATATTTCCCTGGCTCACCACGATACTCAGCATAAAGTTTCATCGCACAAACAGCATGGTCTGCAAGCATCCACGGCCCTGCATCGGAAGATCTTCCGGTCAGTTCATAAGTCTGACGAATCAGCCGAATGTCATATTCAGTGTTATAGATAACAAAGCCAAAACGCCTAAACAACTCTTCAACGGCCCCGCATATATCAGTCCATGCAGGGGCAAAGGCAACCATTTCATTGGTTATTCCATGAATGGCGATTGCCTCATCAGGAATAGGCTTAGTGGGCTTAACGAGCGTGTTAAGCAGAATACGACCAGACCTGTCAATGATGCATATTTCAACTATTTCCGCATCATCACCCAGTCCCGTTGTTTCGGTATCAATAAACAAGCGGTCTTCTTCAAGCCACTGTGCAGCGCGAATAACAGACTGTAACTTTTTGCTTTTCAGTTCCATGCGGCACCGCCTTTGCTGCAAATAGCCGCAGCTTCTTCACGCATCAACTCTACAATCTCGGCGGCGCTCAGCCCCTCGTTAGCGGCATGGGTTGCCAGCTTGTCCAGGCGCGTAGCGCACAGGTCTGCGGCAGCGGCTTTTCCCTCCTGCGTAGCTCTGGCGAGCAACTGCAACAGGTCTGTACCGGATTTTGCGACGGGTAAATTCTGGCGAATCATCTGCATAATGGTTTCCTCAAGGCAAAAGAATCCCCGACCATCGCAATGACGGCCAAAAATTCAGATGGATAGTTAGTGGAAGGAAAAGGTAACAGGTACTACTGAATAGCTCGGCGCGGGCACCTTATGCAGCTCATAGGTATTGCGCCACCACTCCTGGATCAGCGCCTTAATTTCGCCAGCACCCAACGACCCCGCCAGGTAGTACATGGAACGGATACTGGCCAGCGCTTCAACCTGCTGATACTGGTTTTGCGCCTCACGATAAACACAGCACCAGTAAGCCGCATTTACGGCCAGCCAGTGGCGCTGACTGGTCACATGCTCAGTGTCATTAAAGAAAAACGGATGTAGGGCAACACGATTATTTTTTACGGTGCTTTTTTCCACAAAGAGAATGGCGTAATTGTGTGGTACGCCCCATGCGGCCAGCTCGCGCCCCAGCTCTTTAGCGTCTACCGAAATAATGGACATTAGTGATTCTCCTGCTGCATTTTGCTAACGATATGAGGCGCAATAATCATCTGCACCCCGTTGCGGCTATTAATCGGATGCGCTTTTTTAATCGGCCTGTCATGTGCTGTACGGGCTGAAAAATCAGAGTCCCGCAACGAACCGAAACCCTCAAAAGTCAGACGCGCCCTGGATATGCCCTGGCGCAAGTGGATCATGGCGCGATAGTCCAGACGTTCGAAAAGTTCGCGCCAGCAACACTTGCTAAGACTGGCTTTAAACTCCCCGGATCCGGAAGAGACGCCCGCAGCATGGAGGACAACCCCGCGCCACTCCGGCGTTAACTTGTCCCACCAATCTGCGGCTTCACTGCTGTTACTGAAATATTTGCGACGTATGTTGCGCAGTTGCGCCAGCCCCAGCTTTTGCTGTTCCTGATTAATGGCCATACTGCCCCCGCACTAATCCCATCAGGCGATGCCACCAACGGCGGCGCGGTTGATGCGCCTTAAATTTATATACGTGGCTGGGATTCCAGCGCTGACCATCTGGCAGCTCAATCCAGCCAGTTGAACCGCTGGCCAGCTGCATAGGTGGTGACTGGTGCTTCAAATAGGTAACAAAGGCTTTCATTGTTTTCCCTCACATCATTCCTGTGACGTTAGTTGTCACGATATCGACAGCAGCAGCCAGCACCGGCGCGGATTGAATACGGCTCTCAACGGTATAAGCCAGCACGGAAAGGCTGCGGATGGCATCGCGGGCGCGATCAAGGATTTGATTTCGACGGGCGGAGGTCATGCACTCCGTTGATACGGCTTCCCCAGCGATCGCACCGACACTGGCGGTGGCGGTCAGGGCACAAAACTGCATATTCCCTGGCGTGGCATTGTTCACTGGAACTGACGGCAGGCAATTAATCTGGCTCAGAAGCCCATCCAGCAGGCGGGCATCTTCTGTGTGGTCAGTAATCGCCAGCAATTCATCGCACGTCAGGCGGTGTGGTTGAATTGGGTTCAACTTATTGCGCAGAATCTGCGGACGCATACCAACAGCAGCGGCCACATCTTCCAGGTTGTGCGCCAGCGCAAACGCTCGGCAAGCCGCATCAAAATGGGCATGTTTAGAAGTCTGATAATCAAACATTGTTAGCTCCTCCCTAATCCGTAGGATGAATTACGCGTTAAGCGAAACATCACATTCGCTTAATGCCATCACGGTTAAGGCGGCCATGTTCACTTCAACCAGCCCCTTTTTCTGCGCTCCTTTTGGTTTGATTGGCAATTTTCCGTATGAAATCAAGTTCTCAGCAGTGCTACGGGACATACCAGTACGGCGGCAATATTCATCAAGTGGGATGTATGGATCGGGGATCACGATTGTAATGTTGGGACGCATAATGCAAACTCCTCCGGTTAGGGATACGCCAATATCCTTTTTTATCGACCTATATTCGACTTAATCGACAACACGGAGACTCTACTTCGACTTAATCGAGAAATCAATAAAGATTTCGACTTAACCGAAAGAGTGAGCTAATGAGCAAATTTTCCTTCGAGCAGATCGGACACAGTAGCGACGTCTTGGATCGAGTCGTAGACGCCTACGGCTTCACATCAAAACTCCAACTTGCAGACCATTTTGATATGGCTTCCAGTAGCCTATCTGCGCGTTTCAAGAGGGGGATATTTCCGGCTGATATGGTTGTTAGGTGTGTAGCTGAAACTGGCGCCTGTCTGGAATGGCTCGCTACTGGTCAAGGCAGGAAGTTTGACGATGAAGAACTAGATATTTTGAAAATGCCTAGGCGCAAAATCGTGGACGGACTTCTATACGAAGCAGGCATGTACATGCTAGATAAAGTCTCATTTTTACCCGGGTTTCCTCTGCCATCAGCACCGCTATGCGTTCTGGATGGTAATACCCAGTTTATCGTTGATACCACCTTCAACGAAGTCTATGACAATCAATGGTTAGTTGAAATTGAAAGTAAATCCAGTATTCGAACCCTCACCCGCATTCCTATCAAAAAGGTAAGAGTTAGTGGCGTTGGAATGGCCTTCGACTGTTCAATTGAAGATATAAAAATACTGGGCAAAGTTGTATTAACAATAAAATAAACATAAGGATTTGAATATGATTGACTACAAAACAGCATCAAAAGATCAGCTGAAAGCAGAGATGAAACGCCTAGCTAGCGTTGTATCTGATACCCCCTTTGGTACAAAAAAAGAATTTTTCCATCTCCCTGAGATTTTAAACTCCAGCGAACAACCATTGGCAATTGCCAGTGGGATGATGGATGGAAACACATGGCTCATAACCCTGACCAACAAACGAGTAATCTTTCTTGATAAAGGCATGATTTTTGGTGTTAAGCAGGTTGACATTAATCTTAATAATATTGTTAGCGTTGGCGGTAAAACAGGGCTTATGTTTGGGGAGATTATGATTTCTACCAGCGGTCAAAATTACACAATTAAAAATGTAATGAAGGGTTCAGTAATTCCATTTACAAACCTGGTGAATGAAACAAGAAACACTTTGAACTCCGCCGCCCAACCAAAACAAGAACCAACTAAAGCCACCCAATCTTTTGACGAACAAATGTCAAAAATTGAACGCCTAGCCGAAATGAAAGAAGAAGGAATACTGACTGAAGAGGAATTTCAACAACAGAAACAACGTATTCTTAATGGTTAATTTATGCCTGTAAGAAAATTATCCAATGGCCAATGGGTTGCTGATTTTTACACCGTAGACCGAAGCGACGGTAAAGACGGTAAGCGGGTACGCAAAAAATTCGCCACCAAAGGCGAAGCGCTTGCGTTTGAAAACTACACCCTTCAAAAAGTCGAGGACACTCCCTGGCTTGGACAAGGAAAGGATAAACGCCGCCTTTCAGATTTGATACATCTCTGGTTTGAGCGCCACGGGATAACCCTGCGCGATGGTGAAAAGCGTAAAAGCGCCATGTTATGGGCTGACGAGTGCATGGGTTCCCCGATGGCTACTGAGTTCACCGCGCAGCTGTTCACCGCTTATAGGGCTAAAAGACTTGATGGCCATTTTGCCCGTACTAAGCGCGTTGCTCAGGTTTCGCCGCGAACCATGAACCTGGAGCACGCTTATTTCCTCGCTGTATTTAATGAATTAAAGCGGCTCGGTGAATGGGATGCACCGAACCCATTAGAAAACGTTCGTCAGTTCAGAACAGAAGAAAGTGAAATGGCCTACCTGACTGGTGAACAGATTGACAAGCTTTTAGAGGAATGCCGCCTCAGTTCTGCGAAAGATCTGGAAATGGTAGTGAAAGTTTGCCTGTCTACTGGCGCTCGATGGGGGGAGGCTGAAAAACTGAAACGCAGTCAGATAACAACGGGAAAGGTCACATTCATAAAGACCAAAGGGAAGCGTAACCGCACCATCCCACTTGACTCAGAAATCATAGCCGAACTTCCAAAAAAGAATGGGTCACTTTTTATCCCATGTTATTACGCCTTTAGATCAGCTCTGGAAAGAGCGGGGATTGAATTACCGGCTGGGCAGTTGACGCACGTTCTCAGACACACCTTTGCATCCCATTTTATGATGAATGGCGGGAATATACTGGTGCTTCAAAAAATACTCGGGCATACCGATATCAAAATGACGATGCGTTACGCCCACTTCGCGCCAAACCATCTAGAGGAAGCGTTAAAACTTAACCCTCTAAAATGTCGCAAAAGTGTCGCAGAAACTTAAGAATACTGGCCCTTATTGGTGGATATTGGTTTTGTAAATTGCTGATTTATATCTAAGTTATTGTTTATACATTGGCTGTTATGGTTCTCATAATCGCTTGGTCGCTGGTTCAAGTCCAGC
>NZ_KV793492.1:115697-164622 GCF_001808475.1 Klebsiella sp. HMSC09D12
TTGGTCGCTGGTTCAAGTCCAGCAGGGGCCACCAGATACAGCAAGGGCTGGCGAGAAATCGTCAGCCCTTTTTGCGTTTTGCGGCTCCTGTATAGCGCCACGTCTTATGGTGAATATGGCGACAGGCGGCTTACGCCAGCGCCTGCAGCTGTTCGCGCATATAAGCAGTAAAGTATTCTGGGTTTTTGATAATAATGCGGTTGCCAGAGGCAATTTTGTCCGCCCATCCGGCTACTTTTTGCGTGAACCCGGCACTCCACCCCTCCTTCTCACCACGGGCCGTGACCTGCGCAGCGCTGGCCGGTACACCTAGTTCATGCAAATACTTCAGGATCCCCTTAGCGGTACTTTCATCCATAGTATTCGGCACCGGTAACGATGTGTTCATACCACCAATAAAATCCAGGGCTTTATCGATTGCTGTTGGCATGCTCTTATCCTTAAAATTAACCACGTAATGAACATGTTTATAATATGGACCCAACTCCGTCGGGATATCAAAGAGATCGTTGCCTTTCTTTGATTCAGGCCCCAGCTAAACGCTTGCGTGGCGCTTTTCTGCTCGACTAATGCGGCGTTTTGCTCCCCTCCACGCCGCGCGCTCGCATCACGGTGCGATGCCCAATGAGTAAAAAGGCAGAAAAACTTCACCCTGCGCGACGGCTTACCGATAAACTCGCCTTCTTCTCGCCGTTAATCAGCAAAAAGCGATGTAAAGCCGTAAGTTAAGCAAATTAATTTCGTTCCAGTCTGGCACAGAATAAAAAAACAGAAGTTCCATAATGAAACATGCAAAAGAAAATTAATAACAAACTGTGATACAGCTAAACAATCGTTATCAAAAAACAGCCTGCGGTAATAAAAAACTCAATTAGATAGTATTTTTCTCGCTATTGACTTAATAACCTGCGGCGAGAGAATAGGCCCGCAAACAGCAGTTGAAATATGTGCCTGCGATAATTATCGCGATCCAGCCCTGGATATTAACAGGAGAGATTATGGATAAGATCAAACACATCGCCACTATCACGCTGGCGGCTGCGAAAGAAATGGCTACTGCCGTTGAGGCGAAAGCCCTTGAAATGAACGTGCCGGTGGTCTTTGCCGTTGTTGACCGCGGCGGAAATATGCTCCTGATGCAGCGTATGGATGAGGCATTTATAACCAGCTGCGATATTGCGCTCAATAAAGCCTATACGGCATGCGGCCTGCAAAAAGGCACCCATCAAATTACAGCGTTAGTCCAACCGGGCGCACCGCTATATGGATTACAACTCACCAACCAGCAGCGAATCATTCCTTTTGGCGGCGGCCTGCCAGTTATTTTTAACGAGGAAGTCATCGGCGCCGTTGGCGTGAGCGGCGGTACCGTCGAACAGGACATGTTATTAGCCGAAACGGCTCTGAATGGTTTCTCTAAATAATAAATCTAACCAGGAAGATATATTATGAGCTATCGTATGTTTGATTATCTGGTGCCAAACGTGAACTTTTTTGGTCCCAATGCTGTTTCTGTCGTCGGCGAACGCTGTAAGCTGCTGGGCGGTAAAAAAGCGCTGCTGGTCACCGATAAAGGTCTGCGGGCCATCAAAGACGGCGCGGTGGATAAAACTCTCGGCTATCTGCAGGAAGCCGGTATTGAGGTGGTGGTTTTTGATGGCGTCGAGCCAAATCCAAAAGACACCAACGTGCGCGATGGCCTGGCGGTCTTTCGTCAAGAACAGTGCGATATTATCGTCACCGTCGGCGGCGGTAGCCCTCATGACTGCGGTAAAGGGATTGGTATCGCGGCTACCCACGAAGGGGATCTTTACCGCTATGCCGGCATAGAAACCCTGACTAACCCACTGCCGCCGATCGTCGCGGTGAATACCACCGCCGGTACCGCCAGCGAAGTGACCCGCCACTGCGTACTGACCAACACCAAAACAAAAGTGAAGTTCGTTATCGTCAGCTGGCGTAACCTGCCCTCGGTCTCCATCAATGACCCGCTGCTCATGCTTGGCAAACCGGCGCCGCTGACCGCCGCAACCGGCATGGATGCGTTAACCCACGCCGTGGAGGCCTATATTTCAAAAGATGCCAACCCGGTCACCGATGCCGCCGCGATCCAGGCCATCCGCCTGATCGCCCGGAACTTGCGCCAGGCCGTCGCGCTGGGCAGCAACCTGCAAGCCCGCGAAAACATGGCCTACGCTTCCCTGCTGGCGGGAATGGCTTTCAATAACGCCAACCTCGGTTACGTTCACGCCATGGCCCATCAGCTTGGCGGCCTGTACGATATGCCGCACGGCGTGGCGAACGCGGTTCTGTTGCCGCACGTTGCGCGCTACAACCTGATCGCCAATCCGGAAAAGTTTGCCGACATCGCCGAATTTATGGGAGAAAACATCCACGGACTTTCAACCATGGACGCCGCCGAGTCGGCCATTTGCGCCATCGCCCGCCTCTCTTCCGATATCGGCATTCCGCAGCATCTGAGCGAGCTGGGAGTTAAAGAGGCTGACTTCCCCTATATGGCGGAGATGGCCTTGAAAGACGGCAACGCCTTCTCAAATCCGCGCAAGGGTAACGAGAAAGAGATTGTCGCTATCTTCCGCCAGGCTTTCTGATAGAGCGATCGCTAACGCCGCGAACAAGTACCATCGCGGCGTCAGGCTGGGTGCCCGGTTACTCCTGATTTTTATGCTTAAACTGGCCGGCATCGATATCGTACTGTTTCATTTTTCGCCACAGCGTGGTGCGGCCAATATTCAGCAGCTGCGCCATCTCTTGTACCCGCCCGCTGGTCACGCGGGCGGCATGGATGATGGCCTCTTTTTCAATGGCGCTGAAGGTCAGGCTGGCGGGCAGCAGCGAGGAACCCGCGTCGGCGCCTGGCCGCTCGGCAAAGAGATATTCCGGCAGATTACTCAAACGGATATGGCCGTTCTCGCTGCTAATGGCGATATTTTCAATCACGCTGTTCAGCTCAAAATCATTACCCGGCCAGGAGTAGGCCACCAGCTGCGCCAGCGCATCGTCATCCATCTTCAACCGCGAGGAAAAACGCTTCTCCAGACTCTTAAGACGATTGTGGACCAGCGAAGGAATACTGTTACGCCGCGCCCGCAGCGGCGGAATAACGATTTCAAAAGAGTGCAGCGCGTAGTAAAGCTGGCGACTAAATCGGTTTTGTTCCACCAGGTTGGCAAGATCGACGGTAGTGGTGGCGATGACTTTAACGTCCACCGGGATCAAACGCCGGGCATCCAGACGGGTTAATACCCCCTGCTTGATCACCTGCAACAGCGCGGACTGCAGCTCCGGCGCCAGATATTCGATTTTTTCCAGAAACAGCGTCCCGCCGTTGGCCAGCTCGAGACGGCTAAGACGCCCGTTTTCCTCGTCCGTCGGCGCGCTGCCCATAAAATCCTGCCCAAGGACGCTGTCGGCATACAGCTGGCAGTTAACCGCGATATACGGTCCGCCACCCCGCTCGCTCTCATTGTGAATCGCCTGGCTGAGCAGCTCTTTACCCACCCCTTCCTCGCCGCACAGCAGCACTGGAAAAGCGCCGCGCGCCGCCTGACGGCCAAAGTGAATTAACCGCCGGCTTTCAGGATCGTCAGCCGACATCTGCTCAAAGGTATGGCTCACTTTGCCAAGCTGGCTGGTCATCAGCTGACGCATCTGCTCGACCGGATGCAGCAGCAAGATGAAACTGTTGCCCTGCTCTTCGACGATCGGCTTGAGCGTGATGACGGCATCAACGAACTGATGCTGGCTCTCGAAGGTGACTTCCACATGGTTCAGCCCGCGCGCGTGCTTGATCGCCCGGCGCAACAGAGCCGGCAGCGTCACCAGTTCATTGATGTTTTTCCCCTGGCTGGCCTGGGCATCAAGGTGCAGCAGCGTCGCGGCCTGCACGTTCAGAAACTGCAAAATGCCCTGCTCGTTCCACGCCATCACCCCGTCATCCATGCTCTCCAGCAGACCGTACATCTGGTTAAGGTGGCGATTCGACTCGGCCAGCAGGCTATCGGTGAGCAGCGAGTTGCCCACTTCCCTGGCGATAGCCAGGGTCAGGGAGAGGTCCGGCGAAGCCTGTTCTTCCGTCAGGCAGCACAAAGAAATGGAACCGAACAGGCGCCCGTGGTTATCAAACACCGGCGTAGAGCTAAACGACCATCCGTGCAGCGCATGTTTAAAATGCTGCTCGCCCGTCGTTTTGACCGGCTGCCCGAGCATGGAGGCCAGCGAGAGCGCGCAGCTGCCGATGATGCTTTCCGCGCAATAGCTACCGTCACGAAACCCCAGCGCCGCCAGCTGGTCAAGGGTCTGCGGATCGCCGCAGCGGCTGAGAATACAGGCGGACTCATCAAGGATAAACAATGCGCAGGGGCGGTTATCCATATACTCCCAGGCATCTTCCAGCGCCGCCTGGCCAATCGTCAGCAGCGCGGTCTTACGCCGACAAATCGATTCGAAGGTCAGCCCCTGCGCCTGATGCGGCGTCTGCCAGGTTTCCCGCTGCATAAACTTACTGCAGCGATGCCACGACTGGGTTATCGCCAGGGGAAAGCTCTGAGTCTGCGCAGTCATATCCATTTCCGCTGTTACTTAAACGACAACCCCTCCGGCGGTAACCGCCAGAGGGGGATAAAACGCCCCTTCTCATTAACGAGGCGGGACAGGACGACGCTAAATTAACGCGCCAGCCACTGCTGTCCAAGCAGGTCGGCGGTCAGAATTGCCGCATGCACGCTCTGCGCGCTGACCGGGAACGGCATGTTATGGATGGTTTCGCCTTCCGCACAGGTCGCTTTTGCTACCGCCTGAATTTTCTCGTCGATGCTCTCTTTAACGCCCATTTGCGCCAGCGTGACCGGCAGGCCGACGGTATGGCAGAAGTTCAGCACCGTTTCGATCTCTTCCATCGGGCTATTTTGCAGCACCAGCTGCGCCAGGGTACCAAACGCGACTTTCTCGCCATGGTACAGGTGATGGCACTCTTCGAGGATGGTGAAACCATTGTGAATGGCGTGCGCGGCGGCCAGGCCGCTGCTTTCAAAGCCGATTCCGCTAAGGTAGGTATTCGCTTCAACGATGCGTTCCAGCGCATCGGTCACCACTCCGGCCTGAGCGGCGAGGCGGGCCTTTTCGCCTTCCGCCAGCAGCGTATCATAGCACAGGCGCGCCAGGCTCAGCGCCGCCGCCGTCGACTGGCCGCCGGCCATGCTGGTGGCTCTGGCGTCATAGCAGGCCCTGGCTTCAAACCAGGTTGAAAGCGCATCGCCCATCCCGGCCACCAGCAGGCGTACCGGGGCTTTAGCGATAATCGTCGTATCCATCACCACCATGTCCGGATTTTTCGGGTAAATAAGATACTCTTCAAATTCACCGGCTTCGGTATAAATAACCGACAACGCGCTGGTTGGCGCATCGGTGGAGGCAATCGTCGGGATCACCACCACCGGCAGCTTCTGGTAATAGCCTATCGCTTTCGCCGTATCGAGCGTCTTGCCGCCGCCGATGCCCACCACGCCGCGGCAGCCGTGCTGCTTCAGAATGGCGATCAGGCGATTGATCTCAACGTGGCTGCACTCGCCGTTGAAGCGCTCCGCATGGCAGCTGATATTGTGGCTATGCAAACCGTTCAACACTTTCTCACCCGCCAGCTTCATCACGAAGTCATCGGCAATCACGAAAAAGCTGTCCGCCAGGTTTTTAGCGTACTCGCCAAACAGCGTGGATGCATCCGGTCCCTGGAGATATTTGGCTGGAGATTGAATAACTTTTAGCATTCCGTTCACCCTCAAATAAGTGCATGTTTTGACACGATGTGCCCCGGTATTTCCCCGTCCGGCCTGGTATTAAAAGCGGGAACAAAAGCGCTACCTGAGCGATGTCATCACTGTAGGGCGAGCCGCGGGCAAAAAAATGTTTCCCCTTTTTGTCCCGATATGAAACAGGGTGCACATTTTATCGTTTCATATTGAAACATGAATTCATATGAAACGACGGGATTGCGATCTCGATCCGCTCGTTGAGCGCAAAACAAGCGGAAAAAGTGGATGAAGTACGGCGTTTTTCGCCGCTACTGGCGCCTGGAGAGGTAAAATTTTTTCTCCCCCCGCGTCTGGCAAGTATGTGAAGTGAGATGAAATAGTCGCCCTGGCTCGCATTTTTCGATTTCTCCCGGCAAAAGCGTTTCATAACGGAACAAAATTCACCGTGCGCGTTTCGTAATGAAACTCATTTTATGGCGATTTTTTTTCCCGTTAACTCAGCCAGAATCAATACATCGCCCGATATCGCATATCGACAGGCGATACCCCTACACGATGACCGCTTCCGTCAGCAGAGAGGCCGCATCGAAACTCCGATGGAGAATAAACAATGAAAAAACTGATTAACCGTGTCGAAGATGTCCTGAGTGAACAACTGGCGGGCCTGGCAAAAGCGCACCCTGAACTAACGCTGCATCATGATCCGGTCTACGTCACCCGCGCCGATGCACCGGTGGCCGGGAAAGTAGCGCTGCTTTCCGGCGGCGGCAGCGGTCATGAGCCGATGCACTGCGGATATATTGGCCTGGGCATGCTTTCCGGGGCCTGTCCGGGGGAAATTTTCACCTCCCCAACGCCGGATAAAATGTTTGAGTGCGCCATGAACATCGACGGCGGCGAAGGCGTGCTGCTGATTATTAAAAACTACACTGGCGATATTCTTAACTTTGAAACCGCCACCGAGCTGCTACACGAAAGCGGCATCAAGGTCACCACCGTGGTAGTCGATGACGATGTGGCGGTAAAAGACAGCCTCTATACCGCCGGACGGCGCGGCGTGGCCAATACCGTGCTGATTGAAAAACTGGTGGGCGCGGCCGCCGAGCGCGGCGACTCGCTGGCAGCATGCGCTGAACTGGGGCGCAAGCTTAACAACCTCGGCCACTCTATCGGCATCGCGCTGGGCGCCTGCACCGTTCCGGCCGCCGGCCAGCCCTCATTCGAACTGCAGGACGATGAGATGGAGTTCGGCGTCGGCATTCACGGCGAACCGGGCATCGACCGCCGCCGCTTCACCTCCCTCGATCGCACCGTTGACGAAATGTTCGATACTCTGCTGGAAAACGGCGCCTATAGCCGCACGCTGCGCCACTGGGACAACGTGAAGGGCGCGTGGCAGGAGATAACGCAGACCAAGCAGGCGCTGCAAAAAGGCGATCGGGTTATCGCGCTGGTCAACAACCTCGGCGCCACGCCGCTGTCCGAACTCTACGGCGTCTATAACCGTCTGACGCAGCGCTGCGAGGAAACCGGCATCGCGATCGAGCGCAATCTTATCGGCAGCTACTGTACCTCTCTGGATATGGTCGGTTTTTCCATCACCCTGTTAAAAGCCGATGACGAGACGCTGGCATTATGGGACGCCCCGGTTCACACCCCGGCGCTGAACTGGGGAAAATAAGGAGCACGACATGTCATTAAGCAGAACGCAAATCGTAGACTGGCTCTATCGCTGCGGCGATATCTTCACCAAAGAGAGCGATTTTTTGACCGGTCTGGACCGGGAGATCGGCGATGCCGACCACGGCCTGAATATGCATCGTGGGTTTAGCAAGGTGGTGGAAAAGCTGCCTTCGATTGCCGATAAAGACATTGGTTTCATTCTTAAAAATACCGGCATGACGCTGCTGTCCAACGTCGGTGGGGCCAGCGGCCCGCTGTTCGGCACCTTCTTTATCCGCGCCGCTCAGGTGACCCAGGCCCATCAGAGTCTGACCCTGGACGAGCTTTATCAAGCCATCCGCGAAGGCGCGGAAGGCGTGGTGAATCGCGGCAAAGCCGAGCCGGGCGATAAAACCATGTGCGACGTCTGGCTGCCGGTAGTGGAATCGCTGCGCCAGTCCAGCGAACAGCACCTGTCGATCCAAAGCGCTCTTGATGCTGCCTGCGAACAGGCGCAAGCCGCCGTCCAGGCCACCATCGCCATGCAGGCTCGCAAAGGGCGGGCCAGCTACCTGGGCGAACGCAGCATCGGGCACCAGGATCCGGGCGCGACCTCGGTAATGTTGATGGTTCAGATGCTGGCCGCAGCGGCCAAAGAGTAAGGAAAACGCGATGGTAAACCTGGTGATTGTTTCGCATAGCGCTCGTCTGGGCGAAGGTGTCGGAGAACTGGCCCGGCAGATGTTAATGAACGATGGCTGTAAGCTGGCGATCGCCGCCGGAATTGACGATCCCACCAGCCCGATCGGCACCGATCCCATTAAGGTTATGGAAGCCATCGAGTCCGTAGCCGACGCCGATCATATCCTGGTGATGATGGATATTGGCAGCGCCCTGCTGAGCGCCGAAACCGCGCTGGATCTCCTCGATCCGGCCATTGCGGCGAAGGTTCGCCTGTGCGCGGCGCCGCTGGTGGAAGGAACGCTGGCGGCGACGGTGAGCGCCGCCGCCGGGGCCTGCATCGACAAGGTCATCGAAGATGCCATGAACGCGCTGGAGGCAAAACGCGTACAGCTGGGATTGCCATCGCAACCGCAACACGCGGCGTTGACCGCCGCGCCGATCGACGACCGCGATGCGCGCTCGGTTTCCGTGGTGATTCAAAACCACAACGGCCTGCATGTTCGCCCGGCGTCAAAGCTGGTCGCCGCGCTGGCGGGATTCAACGCCGACCTGGTGCTGGAGAAAGGAGGTAAGTGCGTCACGCCCGACAGCCTCAACCAAATCGCCCTGCTTCAGGTGCGCCGTAACGATACCTTAAGACTGCTTGCTCGCGGGCCGGATGCCGATGCCGCGCTGGCAGCGTTCCAGGCGCTGGCGGCGGAGAATTTCGGCGAGCAAACCGAGGCGGCGTCTGCGACTCAGCCCGCCTGCGCCAATCGCGTACAGGGTAAGGTCGTACTCTATTCCCAGCCGCAGGAGAAGGTCTCACGGGAAAAAGGCGTCGCCATCGGTCAGCAGCAGCTGCGGCTAAAACGGGCCATCGATCGGACGCTGGAAGAGCTTAGCGCGCTGACGACCCTGGCGGAGGCGAAGTTTTCCGCCGACATCGCGGCCATCTTCTCCGGGCATCATACCCTGCTCGATGACCCTGATTTATACGCCGCCGCCTGCGATAGGGTGCGCGACGAGCAATGCAGCGCGGAGTGGGCGTGGCATCAGGTGCTGAACGATTTAAGCCAACAATATCGTCATCTCGACGATCCTTACCTACAGGCGCGCTATATTGATATTGAAGATATTTTGCACCGCACGCTGCGTCACCTTAACGGGAGCAACGAAGTACTACCGCAGTTTGACGGCCCCTCGATCCTCGTGGCCGACGATATTTTTCCTTCTACCGTCCTGCAGCTCGATGCGGATCGGGTGAAGGGGATCTGTCTGCAGGCCGGCAGTGAACTCTCTCACGGCGCCATTATCGCCCGTCAGGCGGGTATCGCGATGCTTTGCCAGCAGAGCGATGTCCTGACCACGCTACAAAAGGGGGAGACCGTCATCCTTGATATTCCCGGCAAGCGCGTGATTCGCGCCTAGCCTGCTCTAACCTTCTCGCCCCGGAGGCTGTCCCCTCCGGGAACTCGCTTAACTTTCAGGATCCGTTATGTCTCAATTCTTTTTTAATCAGCGCGCCAACCTCGTCAATGAAGTGATTGAAGGAACCATTATCGCCAGCCCGTGGAATAACCTGGCGCGGCTGGAAAGCGATCCCGCCATTCGCGTGGTGGTGCGTCGCGATCTCGACAAAAACAACGTGGCGGTGATCTCCGGCGGCGGTTCCGGTCACGAACCGGCCCACGCGGGCTTTGTCGGTAAAGGCATGCTGACCGCCGCCGTCTGCGGCGATCTTTTTGCCTCGCCGAGCGTCGATGCGGTGCTGACCGCCATCCAGGCCGTGACCGGCGATGCCGGTTGCCTGCTGATCGTCAAGAACTACACCGGCGATCGTCTGAACTTCGGCCTCGCCGCGGAGAAAGCGCGCCGCATGGGCTATAACGTCGAAATGCTGATCGTTGGCGATGATATTTCGCTGCCGGATAACAAACACCCGCGCGGTATTGCCGGGACGATTCTGGTGCATAAAGTGGCCGGCTACTTCGCCGAACGCGGCCAAAATCTGGCGACCGTGCTGCGTGAAGCGCAGTATGCCGCCAGACACACCTTCAGCCTCGGTCTGGCCCTTTCCAGCTGTCACCTGCCGCAGGATGCGGAAACGACTCCGCGCCATCATCCGGATCAGGCCGAACTGGGGATGGGGATCCACGGCGAACCGGGCGCTTCGGTTATCGCCACGCAGAACAGTGCGGAAATCGTTACGCTGATGGTAGAGAAGCTCAGCGCCGCCCTGCCGGAAACCGGCCGCCTGGCGGTGATGATCAATAATCTCGGCGGCGTATCGATTGCCGAAATGGCAATTTTGACCCGCGAGCTGGCCAATACCCCGCTGCATCAGCGAATTGACTGGCTGATAGGCCCGGCGTCGCTGGTCACCGCGCTGGATATGAAAGGCTTTTCCCTCACCGCCATCGTGCTGGAAGAGAGCATTGAGAAAGCGCTGCTCTCCGCGGTCGAAACCGCCGGCTGGCAGACGCCAGTGCAGCCGCGCGCAATCAGCGTGATGCCCTCGTCGCTGCGCAGTACGCGGGTGGAGTTTACGCCCTCGGAGAATAGCGAGGTTGCAGGCTACGTAGAGCGGGTGACCGGTACGCTATCCGATCTGGAAGCGGACCTCAATGCGCTGGATGCGAAGGTTGGCGACGGCGATACTGGCTCCACCTTTGCCGCTGGCGCACGCGATATCGCCGACTTACTTCAGCGCCGTCAGCTGCCGCTGGCTAACCTCGCCACGCTGTTCGCCCTGATTGGCGAGCGTCTGACGGTTGTGATGGGCGGTTCCAGCGGCGTGCTGATGTCGATTTTCTTTACCGCCGCCGGGCAGAAGCTGGAACAGGGGGCAAGCGTCGCCGAAGCGCTAAACGCCGGTCTGGCACAGATGAAGTTTTACGGCGGTGCCGACGAAGGCGACCGAACCATGATTGACGCCCTGCAACCGGCGCTGGCGGCGCTGCTGGCCGAACCGGAAAATCTGCAGGCCGCTTTCGCGGCGGCGCAGGCGGGCGCGGATCGTACGCTTCACGCCAGCAAAGCAGGTGCAGGACGCGCATCGTACCTGAACAGCGATAGTCTGCGCGGCAATATGGACCCCGGAGCCCACGCGGTGGCCATGGTGTTTAAAGCGCTGGCGCAGAAATAGTCTCTCTGGCACCGCCCCTGCTCCCGGGGGCGGCGCTTAACGCGCCTTGCCCGGGCTACAGGTTCACCGCCGTCTGCGGGCCGGTCGCCCCATGGTTCACCGCCGTCTGCAGGTCTGGTAGCCCGGGTCAGGCGCCAGCCGCAACCCGGGTTTTCTCCCGCGCTTACTTGCTGTGCCAGTAGGCCTGCGAACGCACCAGCTGCGGGTCAATCTCCGGACCTTCAAAACGCGCCAGCAGTGATTTCACCACCGCGCCTTCCCCGGTCACCCAGATAAAATAATCTTCGGTTGGAACCACAACCTGCGCCAGACGCTCGGCCACGGCAGAGGAGTGATGTCCCACCACCCACTCAATATTGAAGCCATCGAGATCGGCCAGGTAATCTTGATAAGACTCATCGCCAATGGTGACGATCGCCGTGACCTGCGGGCGCGTCGGAAGCTGCCGCAATCCCAGCAGACGGCGGCGCAGCGCGGGCATGCCTGACTCATCGGTCACATACAGTTGCCAGACGTAATCTTCCGGCACCACCAGCGAACCGCGCGGGCCGCCGATGACCAGCTTATCACCCGGTTTCGCCGCCAGCGCCCAGCTGCTGGCTATACCGCCATCGTGAATAAAAAAGTCGTACGCCAGCTCATGACGGTCGGCGTCGTAAAGCGGCGTATAATCGCGGGTCGCCGGACGTACGCCTTCGCCCCAGTTAATGCCTTCATCCGTCACCTCCGGCGGCGTAAACGCAGCACCCGCAGTGGGGAAAAAAAGCTTGGTATGGTCGTCGAAACCCTGGGAGACAAAGCCTTCCAGCGCCTCTCCGCCCAGCACGATACGCTGGAATGCGCTGCCGATACGCTCGACGCGCAATACGGTTAACTCACGGAAACGCAGCTCATTACGCACGCGCTGCGGGTATTTAGGATTCCTGCTCGTTGTCATCTTTCATCGCCTTGGTGAACGGAATAGATATATCTAAAAATATTGCAAATGATAATGATTGCCATTAAAAAAGAATGCAAGCACTTTTTGATATAGCCATAGTAAAACGCCACAAAAGTCAAAAAATAGAATTAAATCTCTAATTATCAACTATATAAAAAATAAATCTGCCACAAGGTTGCGACTTGAGTATTTTTAGATATAAATTAGATATATCAAAAAACTCAAAGGAAAAAATCATGAGAGATCATCACGAAGAAGGCCGTGGGCCACGCGGACGCCACGGCGAACATGGCGAACACGGTCGCAGAGGCGGCGGACGCCGGCAGCGCTTCTTTGGCCATGGCGAGCTGCGCCTGGTCATTCTGGACATCCTCACCCGTAATGCCAGCCACGGTTACGAACTGATTAAAGAGATCGAAACCATGACCCAGGGCAACTACAGTCCCAGCCCCGGCGTCATCTACCCGACGCTCGATTTACTCCAGGATCAGGGATTAATCAGCGTGGCTGACGAAAACGGTCGCAAAAAAATCGCCATCACCGCCGAAGGCAGCCAGCTGCACGCGGAAAACCAGCAGCCGCTGGAGCAGATTCAGGCCAGACTGCAGGCGCGAATGGTGGGTTGTGAGCTACGTAAAAACCCGCAGATGAAGCGCGCGCTGGAGAATTTTAAGGCGGTACTGGATTTAAAAGTTAACCAGCAGGAAATAACCGAAGCGCAGCTAAAGCAGATTGTCGGCGTGATTGACCGCGCGGCGATGGAGATCTCCCAGCTCGACTAATCCTTTGCCTCATTATCGGGCAGCCTGCACCGCCGCGAAGCACGCGGCGGTAGCCCTTCAGCGCATCGTTTTACGCCTTCAGGAGTAAAACATGCCAATAAAATTTTGCTCAATTGCGATTTCACGTTGCGTTTATCCCGTTTTTCCTGGCCCGCGCCGAAGTGGCGTAATCCCTGCAATACTTAATTCAGTATCATGTGATACGCCCCGCCCAGGAGCATATTTTGAACAGGTTACCTTCAAGCGCATCGGCTCTGGCCTGCAGCGCACACGCACTGAATCTTATTGAGAAGCGAACGCTCGATCATGAAGAGATGAAATCACTTAACCAGGAGGTCAGGGAATACTTTAAAGAGCATGTGAATCCGGGGTTTTTAGCGTATCGAAAATCGGTCACTGCTGGCGGGGATTACGGAGCCGTAGAGTGGCAAGCGGGAGGATTAAATACGCTTGTCGACACTCAGGGACAGGAGTTTATTGACTGCCTGGGTGGGTTTGGGATTTTTAATGTAGGGCACCGTAATCCAGTTGTCGTTTCCGCCGTCGAAAATCAGCTCGCTAAACAACCCCTTCATAGTCAGGAACTGCTGGACCCGCTGCGGGCCATGCTGGCTAAAACCCTGGCGGCCTTAACGCCGGGCAAACTGAAATACAGCTTCTTTAGCAACAGCGGTACCGAGTCGGTCGAAGCGGCGTTAAAGCTGGCGAAGGCCTACCAGTCTCCGCGCGGCAAGTTTACCTTCGTCGCCACCAGCGGCGCGTTTCACGGTAAGTCGCTGGGCGCGCTTTCAGCCACTGCGAAATCCACTTTCCGTAAGCCCTTTATGCCCCTGCTGCCGGGATTCCGTCATGTACCTTTTGGCGATATCAATGCGATGCGCACGCTGCTGAGCGAGTGCCAAAAGACCGGCGATGACGTCGCGGCGGTGATCCTTGAGCCTATTCAGGGCGAAGGCGGGGTGATTCTGCCGCCGCCGGGCTATCTGCCCGCGGTACGCAAGCTGTGCGACGAGTTTGGCGCGCTGCTGATCCTCGATGAAGTCCAAACCGGCATGGGGCGCACCGGCAAGATGTTCGCCTGCGAGCACGAAAACGTTCAGCCGGATATTCTGTGCCTTGCCAAAGCGCTGGGTGGCGGCGTCATGCCAATTGGCGCCACGGTCGCCACCGAAGAGGTGTTCTCGGTACTGTTCGATAACCCGTTCCTGCATACCACCACGTTTGGCGGCAACCCGCTGGCCTGCGCGGCGGCGCTGGCGACCATTAACGTACTGCTGACGCAAAACCTGCCCGCGCAGGCGGAGCAGAAAGGCGATATGCTGCTGGACGGCTTCCGTCAGCTGGCCCGCGAATATCCGGATCTGGTGAATGACGTGCGCGGCAAAGGTATGCTGATGGCGATTGAGTTTATTGATAACGAAATCGGCTATGACTTTGCCAGCGAAATGTTTCGCCAGCGCGTGCTGGTGGCCGGAACGCTCAACAACGCAAGAACGATTCGCGTTGAGCCGCCGCTGACGCTGACCCCTGAGCAGTGTGAACAGGTGCTAAAAGCGGCCCGCCTGGCGCTGGCGGCGCTGCGGGTTTCGGTGGAAGAGGCGTAATGGCTTGCCCTCTCCCGCTCCGGGAGAGGGCGTTTGCTATACGACGCGCACACCCGCAGGCATCGCTCTTTCCGGCGTAAGCAGTACGCTTTCGCCGCCATCGTCGGTTTCGGCGCATAACAGCATGCACTCCGACGTTTCACCGCGCATTTTGGCTTTCGCCAGATTGCACAGGACCACGACCGTTTTTCCCAGCAACTCTTCTTCTCGGTAATAGGGCACCAGGCTGGTCACCGTCTGCAAGGTGCGCTCGCCAACGTCAATCCGCGCGATATAGAGCTTATCGGCATTCTCATGTCGTTTTACAGCTACAA
Organism: Klebsiella sp. HMSC09D12; assembly: GCF_001808475.1. Lineage (NCBI taxonomy): Bacteria > Pseudomonadati > Pseudomonadota > Gammaproteobacteria > Enterobacterales > Enterobacteriaceae > Klebsiella > Klebsiella sp. HMSC09D12. The sequence goes on from NZ_KV793492.1 coordinate 130,582, forward strand.
TTTTTCCCGTACGCATTTCCAGTCTGGCAAAATCATCATAAAGCACCGTTTCCATCTTGCACCCCTCAGGTAAAAATTTAGTAAAAGATAACAAAAGTCGGCGAGGTTTCCGCATAATAGTGTAAGGAATGTTAGATCCATCACTTTTTAGTTCGCTATAAACTTCCCGATGCGGATGAATAATACGAGGGAAATTTACTGAAAAGAGATGCAGCGGCCCGCGCTTGCTTTACAATGGTTTGCGTCGATGGTGCAACGTCAGATAAGGAAAACAATGGCCACACTAAAAGATATCGCGACCGAAGCAGGCGTTTCACTGGCGACGGTTTCCCGGGTATTAAACGACGACCCCACTCTGAACGTGAAAGAAGAGACAAAGCACCGCATTCTTGAGGTAGCGGAAAAGCTGGAATATAAAAGCACCAGCTCGCGTAAGACTCAGGTTCATACCGTCGGCCACCATCATATTCTGGCTATCTACAGCTACCAGCAGGATCTGGAAATCAACGATCCTTACTATCTGGCGATCCGCCACGGTATCGAAACGCAGTGTGAAAAGCTCGGTATTGAGCTGACCAACTGCTACTTTAACAACGCGCTACCCGAGCTGAAAAAAGTGACCGGCGTTCTGATTGTCGGCCAGCCTTCGCGGGCGATTCGCGACGCAGCCACGGCGTTAACCGACAACGTCTGCTTTATTGATTTCCATGAGCCAGGCAGCAGCTACGACGCCGTCGATATCGATCTGGTGCGTATCGCCAAAGAAGTTATCGACTTTTTTATCGCCCAGGGCGCGCGGCGCATCGGCTTTATTGGTGGCCAGGATGAGCCGGGTAAAGCCGACATTCGCGAAGTGGCCTTCGTCGAATATGGCCGCCTGAAGGGGGTGGTTTCGGAAGAAGATATCTGGCGCGGCGGGTTTTCCAGCTCCTCCGGCTATGAGCTGGCAAAAACGATGCTGGCCAGGGCGGATTTCCCCACCGCGCTGTTCGTCGCGTCAGACTCTATCGCCATCGGCGTGCTGCGGGCTATTCATGAACGCGGCCTCGCGATCCCGGAAGATATCTCGCTCATTAGCGTTAACGATATCCCCACCGCGCGTTTTACTTTTCCGCCGCTCTCCACGGTGCGCATTCATTCAGAAATGATGGGCAGCCAGGGCGTTAATCTGCTGGTTGAAAAAGCCCGCGATGGCCGTGCGCTGCCGCTAAACGTCTTTGTCCCCAGCGTGCTGAAGCTGCGCGGCACCACCCGCTAATCCCCCGTTCTGACGCTAAATCCTCTGCGCCTGTCTCCCGGGGGCGGCGCTTGACGCGCCTTGCCCGGGCTACGGGTTCACCGCCGTCTGCCAAACGGTAGCCCGGACAGGCGCAGCGCGCCGCCTCCGGGATTTTCCTCCATCCCCCATCCTCTGCACCTTTTCCCCATCCTGACCCCTGGCGGCCAACCCGCTCATTTTGTGATCGAGTTAAAGTAAATCACTCCCGACGGTTTTATTTAGTAAAACTTTTACTAAAATGCGTTCTATCCGTTTAGTCCGTTCAGGGAGGCGATATGAATCGCTGGGAAAATCTTCAACTCACTCATGAAAACCGGCTGCCTCCGCGCGCCTATTTCTTCTCTTACGATTCGCAGGCCCTGGCGCGAACCTTCGCCCGTGAAACCAGCAGCCGCTTTTTGTCCCTTAGCGGACAGTGGAAATTCTGCTTCTTTAACAACCCGCTGCGGGTGCCGGAAGCGTTCACCTCGCAATACATGAGCGACTGGGGGCCGATTACCGTACCGGGAATGTGGCAGATGGAAGGACACGGCCAGCTACAGTATACCGACGAAGGCTTTCCCTTCCCGATTGACGTTCCCTACGTGCCGACCGACAACCCTACCGGCGCCTATCAGCGCATCTTTACCCTCAGCGAGGGCTGGCAGGACCAGCAGACTCTGATTAAATTTGATGGCGTTGAGACCTATTTTGAAATTTACGTTAACGGTCAGTACATCGGTTTCAGCAAAGGCAGCCGCCTGACGGCGGAGTTTGATATTAGTCACGCGGTAAAAACCGGCGACAACCTGCTTTGCGTGCGCGTCATGCAGTGGGCGGACTCCACCTATATAGAAGATCAGGATATGTGGTGGTCGGCGGGTATCTTCCGTGACGTGTATCTGGTGGGCAAAAACCCGCTTCACGTCCAGGACTTCACTCTGCGCACCGATTTTAACGATGACTACGTCGACGCCACCCTCTCCTGCCAGCTGGTGCTGGAAAATCTCGCCGCGCAGCCGGGCGCAGCCACATTGGAATACGCGCTGTTCGACGGCGAAAAGGCGCTGTATGAAGGCGTAACGCCGCACCTGAGCATCAGCCAGCAGCTGAACGTCAACTTTGCGATCGACGTGAAGGCGCCGCAGCAGTGGTCGGCGGAAAATCCTTATCTCTATCACCTGGTGATGACGCTGAAAAACGCCGCCGGAGAGATTATCGAAGTTATCCCGCAGCGCGTCGGTTTTCGCGATATCAAAGTGCGCAACGGCCTGTTCTACATCAATAACCGCTACGTGATGCTGCACGGCGTTAACCGCCACGACAACGACCATCTGAAGGGGCGTGCCGTAGGGATGGACCGCGTTGAGAAAGATCTGCTGCTGATGAAGCAGCACAATATCAACTCGGTACGCACCGCCCACTACCCCAATGACCCGCGTTTCTATGAGATGTGCGACATTTACGGTCTGTTCGTGATGGCGGAAACCGATGTCGAATCCCACGGCTTCGCCAACGTCGGCAATCTGAGCGCCATCACCGATGATCCGGCATGGGAGCATATATACGTCGAACGAATCGTGCGCCACATTCACGCGCAGAAAAACCATCCGTCGATCATTATCTGGTCGCTGGGTAACGAGTCCGGCTACGGCTGCAACATTCGGGCGATGTATCATGCCGCTAAAGCGATCGACGATACCCGTCTGGTGCATTACGAAGAGGATCGCGACGCGGAGGTGGTGGATATCATCTCTACCATGTATACCCGCGTGCCGCTGATGAACGAATTCGGGGAATATCCGCATGCCAAACCGCGAATTATCTGCGAATACGCCCATGCGATGGGCAACGGTCCCGGCGGGCTGAGCGAATACCAGAACGTGTTCTATCAACACGACAGTATTCAGGGCCACTACGTCTGGGAGTGGTGCGATCACGGGATTCAGGCCACCGATGACAGCGGCGCGGTTTGGTACAAATTCGGCGGCGATTACGGGGACTATCCTAATAACTACAACTTCTGTCTTGACGGTCTGATTTTCTCCGACCAGACGCCTGGGCCCGGCCTCAGAGAGTACAAACAGGTTATCGCCCCGGTAAAAGTTCAGGCAACCGACATCACCCGCGGCGAACTGCGCATCGATAATAAGCTCTGGTTCTCGACGCTTGATGACTATACCCTGCGCGTGGAAGTTCGCGCCGAAGGGGCTACGCTTGCCAGCCAACAGCTTAAGGTGCGCGATCTTGCGCCAAACAGCGGCCGCGATATCACCATTGACCTGCCAGAACTGGACGATCGCGAAACCTTCCTCAACATCCTGGTGACCAAAGACTCGCGCACGCCGTATAGCGAGGCCAACCATCCGATCGTCGTTTACCAGTTCCAGCTAAAAGAACAGACGGCAACGAAATCGCCGCTGATGAATGCCAGCGCAACCCCGCTACAGATAGTTGATGAACGACTGAGCTACAGCATCACCGGGCATAACTTCCGCGTGGTCTTCTCTAAAGTCAACGGCAAACTGAGCGAATGGCAGGTGAACGGCGTAGACCAGGTGACCCGTGAGCCGAAGATTAACTTCTTCAAGCCGATGATTGATAACCACAAGCAGGAATATGAGGGGCTGTGGCAGCCCAGTCACCTGCAAATTATGCAGGAGCATCTGCGTGAATTCAGCGCCGAACAGCGTGGAGACTCGGTGATTATCACCACCCGCAGCATTATCGCTCCGCCGGTTTTCGATTTTGGCATGCGTTGTACCTATCGCTGGCAGATTACCCCGCAGGGCCATATTAACGTTGAGCTTGCGGGGGAACGTTATGGCGACTATCCGCATATCGTGCCGTGCATCGGTTTTATGCTGGGCATTAACGGTCAGTTTGAACAGGTGAATTACTACGGTCGCGGTCCCGGTGAAAACTACGCCGACAGCCAGCAGAGCAACATCATTGATGTCTGGCGCACCACCGTGGACGACATGTTCGTGAACTACCCGTTCCCGCAGAACAACGGCAACCGCCAGCACGTCCGCTGGGCCGCGTTTACCGACCGTCACGGCAGCGGCCTGATGGTGGTCCCGCGCGATCCGCTCAACATCAGCGCCTGGCACTATACGGCGGAGAATCTGCACGCCGCGCAGCACTGTAACGAACTGCGTCGCAGCGATGACATCACCCTGAATATCGACGCCCAACTGCTCGGCCTGGGCTCTAACTCCTGGGGGAGCGAGGTGCTGGATAGCTGGCGGGTGTGGCTCAAACCGTTCAACTATGGCTTTACGCTGCTGCCGCTGGAAGGCGGGAGCGCTTCCTCGCAGACGCTGGCGAATCATAGCTTTGGTGCCGGTTTCTTTTCCTCCGATTCATACAGCGAGGCTGAAAAATGAGAATTCTCGATAATTTAGAACAATTTAAGCAAATTTATCACAGTGGACGTAAATGGCAGCGCTGCGTAGAAGCTATCAATAATGTCGATAATATCCGGCCTGGAGTTGCCCATTCGATAGGCGATTCGCTCTCCTATCGCGTGGCAAGCGACAGCACCACGGATGCGCTGTTCGTTGGCAACCGCCGCTATTTCGAGGTGCATTACTACCTCCAGGGTCAGCAAAAAATTGAGTTTGCCGCTAAAGAGCAGCTGCAGACCGTCGCCTGCTATCGCGATGAAACTGACCGTGAATATTTGAAAGGCATTGGTGAAACCGTGCAGGTCCATGAAGGACAAATGGTGATTTGCGATACCCACGAAGCTTATCGCTTTATCTGCGACTCGCCGGTCAAAAAGGTGGTGCTCAGAGTGACTATCGAAGACGGCTACTTCCTGAATAAGTAAGCCCGCGTTACGCAAGATGAGGCCAGCGGATCGACTCGTTGGCCTTCCCGGTCCCAGCCCTCAATGCGGGCCAGATCATTTTCCGGAGGACTTATGTCCGAATCAGTTCGTGCCAAAATAGGGAAGTTCGCCCTACTGTCGATGGCGTTTGCCGCCGTATTTAACGTACGAAATATCGTTAATAATAACATCGAGTTAGGGCTCAGTTCCGCCCCTATCTTTCTGTTTGCCACGGTGGTCTATTTTATTCCGTTTGTCTTTATCATCGCCGAATTCGTGTCAGCGAATAAAAATTCCGAATCAGGTATGTACGCCTGGCTGAAGCAGCCTTTAGGTACCCGCGCGGCCTATCTCGGCTCGTTCCTGTACTGGTTTGTGAACCTGTTCTTTTTCCTGTCGCTGCTGCCGAACGTGGTGGCCTACGCCTCGTACGCCATTATGGGTTACGCCATTCCCTTCTCGCCGATGGTCACTTCGCTGATCTCTATCGTTCTGTTCGCCATGGCCACCCACATTTCCACCAAAGGCGCGACCTGGCTGGGGAAAATCTCCGAATGCGTGGCTTATGGCGTCTTCGCGCTCTTTGCGATTTACGTGGTCGGTGCTATTACCGCGCTGGGCGCGGGCCATGTCCCCGCGCAGCCGATTACGCTGCACGCCATGGCGCCTACCATCAACTGGGCGACGCTGGGGATTATGTGCTGGATCTTCCAGGCGGCTGGCGGGGCTGAAACCGTTGCCGCATATCTGAACGATACTAAAGGCGGGCAGAAATCGTTTATTAAAGTCATCATCACCGCCGGGATCCTGATTGGCGGCATGTATGCGCTGGGTTCTCTGCTGGTCAACGTCTTTGTGGCACGGGAAGACCTGACCTATGCAGCCGGTATGGTGGAAATTTTCACCGGTCTCGGCGCTTATTTCCATATTTCCGAAGCGCTGATGGGCCGCTTCGTCGGCATCATTCTGTTTATCGCCATTTTCGGCAGCATGATGATGTGGACCGCCGCACCGGTAAAAATTCACTTCTCGGAAATTCCTGCCGGCATCTATGGCAAAAAAACCACCGAGCTGAACGTCCACGGCGTGCCGGTGCGCGCCGCCTGGTGGCAATTTGTCTTCGTCTTTCTGATGCTCATCGTGAATGGTTTCGGCTCCGCCAGCGTTCAGCAAATGATGAACACCGCCATCAACCTGACCGCCGGGACCGCAATGCTACCGCCGCTGTTTATCATGGCCGCCTACTTTGTTTTCCGCTGGAAACATGACGACACGCCGCGCGACTTCCGCATGGGTTCAAGAAAAGTTGGGATGGCCGTGGTGTCGATGCTTATCGTTATTTTCCTGGTCAGCATGACCGCCTCCGCTTTCCCGCCAGGAGTCGACCTGGTGAACGCCTTCTTCATTAACGTCTTTATGACCGCAGTCTTCTCCGGACTCGCATGGTGGTGGATAACCCGCTTTGAGAAAAAACAGCGCAAGAACCAACAACCAGGCCTGAAATCAGCGGCAAATACGGTGAAATAAGCCACCGTTGCTCCCGCCAGCGGTATATCCCCTGGCGGGATTTTTTTACCCGCAAGCCATGATCTGTCGCCCAACCATTTTCGTGATCGAGTTAAAGCAATTCATTTTTACCGCTTTTATTTACTAAATATTTTACTAAAATTAACCACAATACTTAACTGCCTCTACCTTACAAACAACACAATCCCCTTCGGCCATTCTCTGAAGGACAATGTGTGGAGATGTGTTATGTCTGATATCAAACGTAATACCATCGGCAAGTTTGGCCTGCTGTCGCTAACCTTCGCCGCCGTCTTCAGTTTTAATAACGTGATCAATAACAATATTGAGCTGGGACTGGCGTCGGCGCCGATGTTCTTCCTTGCAACCCTGCTCTACTTTGTTCCTTTCTGTCTGATCATCGCGGAATTCGTTTCGCTGAATAAAAACTCCGAAGCGGGCGTTTATGCCTGGGTGAAAAGCTCGCTAGGGGGGCGCTGGGCCTTTATTACCGCCTATACCTACTGGTTCGTGAATCTGTTCTTTTTTACCTCGCTGCTGCCGAGGGTAATCGCTTATGCCTCCTACGCTTTCCTCGGCTACGAGTACATTCTGACTCCGGTCGCCACCACGATGTTGAGCATGGCGCTGTTCGCCCTGTCGACCTGGGTTTCCACCAACGGCGCAAAAATGCTGGGTCCAATCACCTCGGTCACTTCATCGTTAATGCTGCTGCTGACGCTCTCCTACATTCTGCTTTCCGGCGGCGCGCTGGTGGGCGGTATTCAACCAGCGGATCCGATTACCGTGGATGCAATGATCCCGAACTTTAACTGGGCGTTCCTCGGTGTCACCACCTGGATCTTTATGGCGGCCGGCGGGGCGGAGTCCGTCGCGGTGTACGTCAATGACGTGAAAGGCGGATCGAAATCATTTGTTAAGGTCATTATCCTCGCCGGGATCGTGATTGGCGTGCTGTACTCCATTTCCTCGGTACTGATAAACGTGTTTATCAGCAGTAAAGAGCTGAAATTTACCGGCGGATCGGTACAGGTCTTCCACGGCATGGCGGTATGGTTTGGCCTGCCCGAAATCGTGGTCAACCGTTTTGTCGGCCTGGTCTCCTTTACCGCCATGTTTGGTTCGTTATTAATGTGGACCGCGACGCCGGTCAAAATCTTTTTCTCCGAAATCCCGCCCGGAATATTTGGTAAAAAAACCGTTGAGCTCAATCAAAACGGCGTACCGGCGCGCGCGGCGTGGATCCAGTTCCTGATTGTGATTCCACTAATGATAATTCCGATGATGGGCTCCAGTACCGTGCAGGATTTAATGAATACCATCATCAATATGACCGCCGCCGCCTCGATGCTGCCGCCGCTGTTTATCATGCTGGCGTACCTTAATCTGCGCCGCAAGCTCGATCATCTGCCGCGCGATTTTAAAATGGGTTCACGCACCACCGGTATTACGGTGGTCTCCATGCTGATTGTTATTTTCGCTATCGGCTTCGTCGCCTCAACCTTTCCCACCGGCGGCAATATTCTGACGATTATTTTCTATAACGTCGGCGGAATCGTTATCTTCCTCGGATTTGCATGGTGGAAATACAGCAAATACGTGAAAGGTTTAACTCGGGAAGAAAAAAGAATTGAAGCAGCGCCAGCCTCTGACGCGTCTTAATCTATTTTTCTTAAATAAAAAACCACAATACCTCTAAATAAAATGATGAAAAAGAACAGGCCTATTTACTGGGCGCTTGCCGCCCTGGCTTTTTGCACACCGGCTATTGCCGTCGATGTGGCGCATCCGGCGGAACATGATGACATGAAAATGCCAGAACTTAATGCCACCTCATACCGTTTTTACGGTGAATTGGGGGTTGGCGGATATATGGATCTAGAAGGTGAGGACAAGCATAAATATAGTGATGGCACCTATATTGAAGGCGGACTGGAAATAAAGCACGGCAGCTGGTTTGGTTTAATTTATGGCGAAGGCTGGACGGTTCAGGCCGATCGTCAGGGAAATGCCTGGGTAGCGGACCACGGCTGGGGCGGATTTGAAGGTGGAATAAACCGCTTCTACGGCGGATATAAAACCGAGAGCAGCACCGAGATTATGCTCAGCCTGCGCCAGGATTCATCGCTCGACGATCTGCAGTGGTGGGGCGATTTCACGCCCGACCTCGGCTACGTGATCCCCAATACGCGCGATATTATGTACGCGCTCAAGGTGCAGAACCTGGCGGGAGATTTTCGCTACAGCGTGACCGCCACGCCCGCCGGGCACCACGATGAAAGCAAAGCGTGGCTCCATTTCGGCAAATACGACCGCTACGACGATAAATATACCTACCCGGCGATGGTCAACGGCTACATCCAGTACGATCTCGCGAACGAGGTGACCTGGATGAATGGGCTTGAGGTGACGGATGGGACCGGCCAGCTATTTTTGACCGGTATTCTCACCCCCAACCTTGCCGCCCGCGCCTGGCATCATACCGGGCGCGCCAGGGGAAAAGACGTGCCGGGAACGGAGACCGGCTTTATGGCCAGCGCTATGTATGAAGCGCTCAAGGGCGTGTATCTCTCTACCGCCTATAGCTACGCCAAACACCGCCCGGATCGCGCCGCCGAGGAAACCACCTCGTTTATGCAGTTCGGCATCTGGTACGAATACGGCGGCGGACGTTTTGCCACCGCTGCGGACAGCCGCTTCTACATGAAAAATGCCTCCGGCAACCCGAGCGATCAGGTTTTCCTGATGCAATATTTCTATTGGTAAAAAGGGATATCAATACCGTGAAGATTACCACTACTCTTACGCCGCTGGCCTGCGCCCTACTGCTAAGCTTTTCCGCCCACGCGCTGACCGCGGATGACTTTAAAAATGTTATCAACCGCAGCGGCGCGCCGCAGGCGATGCAGGATTTTGATAACGATGACCACCAGCGCTTCAACCCGTTTTTCGATTTGGGCGCATGGCATGGGCATCTGCTGCCTGATGGTCCGGCCACCATGGGCGGATTTCCCGGACCCGCGCTGCTCACTGAGGAGTACATCAACTTTATGGCGACCAATTTCGATCGCCTGACGGTATACCAGAACGGCAAAAAAGTCGCCTTCACCCTGCAGGCCTGGAGCCTGCCCGGCGCGCTGGTGCAAAAGCTCTCCGCGGCCGGCGTACAGGTCGAGATGACCCTGCGCTTTGCCAGCGCGCACACCTCTTTACTGGAGACTAAAATCACCAGTAGCAGCCCGCTTAAGCTGGTCTGGGACGGCGAGTTGCTGGAGAAACTCTCCGCCAAAGAGGGGAAACCGCAGTCAACGCAAACCATCGACCAGGCTTTCCCGGACTATCAGCGCCGCCTGAGCGCGACCCACGACGGCCTGACCGTCAGCTTCGGCAAAGTCCGCTCCGCATCGGATTTAATGACCTCCGGCGAATCGCAGTATCAGATCCATCGCTCCCTGCCGACGGTCACCCAAATCGACGGCCATCGATTCACCAGCAGCGCGCAAATCAACGGCTCGACCACGCTCTATACCACCTACTCGCACCTGCTGAACGCCGAGCAGGTTCGGCTCGAGAAAGCGCAAATCCGCGATATTCTTGCGCGACCGGTACACTATCTGCGCGCTTCCGAGGCGCGCTGGAACGGCTATCTGCAAAAGGGGCTGACCAATCCTGATGCTACGGCGCAGCAAACCCGGGTGGCGGTAAAAGCGATCGAAACCCTTAACGGTAACTGGCGCGCGCCGGGCGGCGCCGTTAAGCACAACACCGTCACGCCGTCGGTAACCGGGCGCTGGTTCTCAGGCAACCAGACCTGGCCGTGGGATACCTGGAAGCAGGCCTACGCCATGGCCCACTTCAACCCGGAGATCGCGAAAGAGAACATCCGTGCCGTCTTCTCCTGGCAGATTGCCGCCGACGATAAAGTGCGGCCGCAGGATGCCGGGTTCATTCCGGATCTGATCGCCTGGAACCTGAGCCCGGAACGCGGCGGCGACGGCAGCAACTGGAACGAGCGAAATACCAAACCGAGCCTGGCGGCCTGGTCGGTGATGGAAGTCTATAACGTTACGAAAGATAAAGCCTGGCTGGCGGAGATGTATCCGAAGCTAGTGGCCTACCATGACTGGTGGCTGCGCAACCGCGACCACAACGGCAACGGCGTGCCGGAGTACGGCGCGACCCGCGATAAAGCGCACAACACCGCCGATGGCGCGATGCTGTTTACCGTGAAAAAGGGCGATAAAGAACGGACGCTTTCCGGCCTGAAAACCTACGAGCAGGTGACGGCGAAAGGCGATTACGACAGCCTGGAGATCCCGGCGCAGGTGGCCGCCTCCTGGGAGTCGGGGCGCGACGACGCGGCGGTTTTCGGCTTTATCGATAAAGATCAGTTGGATAAATACATCGCTGGCGGCGGCAAGCGTAGCGACTGGACGGTGAAATTTGCTGAAAACCGGGATAAAAGCGGCAATCTGCTCGGCTATTCGCTGCTGCAGGAGTCGGTCGATCAGGCCAGCTACATGTACAGCGACAACCACTATCTGGCGGAGATGGCGGCCCTTCTCGGCAAGCCGGAGGAGGCAAAACGCTACCGGGCGCTGGCGAAAAAGCTCGCCGACTATATCAACACCTGCATGTTCGACCCGCAGAGCAAATTCTATTACGACATTCGCATTGAAGCGCAGCCGCTGGCAAACGGCTGCGCCGGTAGGCCGATCGTCGAGCGCGGCAAAGGCCCGGAGGGCTGGTCGCCGCTGTTCAACGGCGCGGCCACTCAGGCGCATGCCGATGACGTCATTTCGGTGATGCTGGACGCCAAAGAGTTCAACACTTTCGTACCGCTGGGTACCGCCGCATTAACGAATCCGGCGTTTGGCGCGGATATTTACTGGCGCGGCCGCGTGTGGGTGGACCAGTTCTGGTTCGGCCTGAAGGGGATGGAGCGCTACGGCCACCGCGAAGAGGCGCTGCAGCTGGCGGACGCCTTCTTCAGGCACGCCCGGGGGCTCACCTCCGATGGCCCGATCCAGGAGAACTACAATCCGCTCACCGGCGCTCAGCAGGGCGCGCCGAACTTCTCCTGGAGCGCGGCGCATCTGTACATGCTGTATAACGAGTTTTTCCGTAAACCATAGGCTAGTGCCCTTACCCTAACCCTCTCCCACAGGGAGAGGGAACGGTCCGGCTCCCGATTTAACAGACGGCTCCTCTTTTCCCCCTCTTTCCGTGGGAGAGGACTCGTCTTACACCTCCGGCAGCAGGCCGATAAAGCTGCGTTTCTGCCGCGGCTGCGACATCAGCGCCTCCAGCTTCTCTACGCAGGCCAGATAGTGCGGGGTTTTCTTGTGCGCCAACACCGCTTCATCATCTTTATAGGCTTCATAAATAAAAAAGCGCGTCTTCACCTCCGGGTCCTGCAGGACATCAAAGCGAAGATTGCCCGGCTCCTGCAGCGCCCCCTCGTGGTTGGCGCGGAATACCTCAAGAAACTCGTCGACCCGTTCCGGTTTGATATTGATTTCTACCAGCGTTACGTTCATTGCAGCTCTCCCTGTTTTTCCTCCTGCCAGAACTGATACGCCTCGCGGGCGCTCAGGTTCTCATGCACCACTTTTTTCACCGCCTTCAGCATCGCGCGCGGCGCGCTGGACTGGAAGATATTCCGTCCCATATCGACGCCGGATGCGCCCTGGTCAATCGCCCGCCAGCACATCTCGAGCGCCTCCTGCTCCGGCAGCTTTTTGCCCCCGGCGATGACGATCGGCACCGGGCAGCTGGCGGTCACTTTCTCAAAGCCTTCCTCAACAAAGTAGGTTTTTACAAACTGCGCCCCCATTTCAGCGGCAATGCGGCTGGCCAGCGAGAAGTAGCGGGCGTCGCGGGCCATCTCTTTACCCACCCCGGTTACCGCCAGCACCGGCATACCGTAGCGGTTGCCGGCGTCCACCAGCTTGATGATGTTGTTGATGGACTGATGCTCATGTTCGCTGCCGATATAGACCTGCGCCGCCACCGCGCAGACGTTCAGGCGCAGCGCATCTTCCATCGCCACCGCCACGCACTCGTTGGAAAGTTCGCTGAGGATCGAGTTGCCGCCGGAAGCGCGCAGCACCACCGGTTTGTTGGTCGCGGCCGGCACCTGACTGCGCAGTACGCCGCGGGTGCACATCAGCACGTCGGTCTCCTCGAACAGCGGCGCGATAGAGAGATCGATACGCTCCAGACCGGTAGTCGGCCCCTGAAAATAGCCGTGATCGAAAGCCAGCATCACCGTGCGATTGCTCTGCGGATTAAAGATACGCGCCAGCCGCGACTGCATCCCCCACTCCAGCGACCCACAGCCCTTCAGCGTATAGAGCGTGTTCTGCTGCGGACGGTCTAAGCCGAAGTTTTTTCCCTCTTTGATATCGTCTAAATCAGCCATCTCATCCTCCATCAGAAATCGTAGTTATTGATATTCTCTTTGGTGAACACCACCCGCTCCGGCAGCAGCACGATGCCGTTGCCTTTCGCTTCATACTGATAACCCTGCACGCTGTTGGGCTCGACTTTCAGGGTGCCGAGATCTTTCACATCAACGCTGTCGCCGACGTTAAGATCGCCCTTTTTCAGCAGACGATCGGCGACGTTAACCGCGATCTTGCCTTGCTGTACCACGTCCCACAGGCCGAAGGCTTTTACCGTGCCGCGCTCTACATAGGGGCGCATCACGTTCGGGGTACTGAAGCCGACAATCGCCACGCCCTGGCGCTTAAGGTTCTCTGCCGCCTGGGCGGCGGCCGGAAGCGCGTTGGCGTCCGGGGCGATAATGGCGTCGAGATCCGGGTACGCTTTTAAGATCCCCTCGGCAGTTTGCAGCGATTTGGTGGCGTCGTTATAGCCAAACTGCGTGGTCACCACTTCCCACTGCGGATGCGCTTTTTCAATTTTGGCTTTCGCCTCTTTTACCCACTGGTTCTGATCGGTCACCGTTGGGCTGGAGTAGAAAAACGCCACCTTGGCGGTGGGTTTCGTCACCTGTTTTTCCGCCATCTCCACCAGCAGGCCGCCAAGCTGCTGCGGCGTCCCCTGGTTGATATAGATGCTGCGGCACTCTGGTTTGGTATCGGAGTCCCAGGTCAGAACCTTGACCCCGCGCTGCATCGCCCGCTTCAGCGCCGGGCACAGGCCGTCCGGCGATACGGCGGAGACGATAATCGCGTTGTAGCCCTGGTTGACGAAGTTGTTGATCAGCTGCACCTGGCCGGAGACGCTCGGTTCGGTCGGGCCGTCATAGGTGACGTCCACGCCGAGCGCTTTGCCCGCCTCTTTCGCGCCGTTACCGCCGCTGGTAAAGAAGCCGACGCCGACCAGCTTAGGAATAAAGGCGATGCGGTCCGCCGCCTGAGCGGTTGCCACGCTTAACGCCAGCGCCAGGGCGCTCGTTTGCAGGATTCGTTTGGTTTTCATCGTATGTTTATGCTCCGATTGTCTTATGCGCGAGAAAGACGCCGCCAGGTCATCCGCACCCACTCACGGTGCAGACTCAGCGAACGCCCCATCACCACCACAACCAACAGCGCCCCTGACAGCGCGCTCGACACCTGGTTGGGGATGCCGACCATTTGCAAACCTTGTTGTAAATAGCCCACCAGCAGCGCGGCAAGCGCCGTGCCGACGATCGAGCCGGAACCGCCGTAGATATTGGCCCCGCCGAGCACCGCGGCGGTCAGCGCCGGCATCAGCAGGTCGCGGCCTAAGTCCGAGCGCGCCGAGCCGAAATAGGAGACCATCACCAGCGCCGCCACCGCCGACGCTACGCCCACCAGGCCATACAGCGCGTAGGGCATCCCGTTAACGGAAAGCGCGGCGTAGCGCGCGGCGCGCGGGTTCTGGCCAAGCAGAAAAAGGTGCCGCCCAAAGCGCCCGCGGTGGGCCAGCAGCCAGAAGAAAAAGGTGATAACGGCGAACAGCACCAGCGGTATCGGCAGGCCGAACAGGGTCAGATTGGCGAAGGCGGTAAAGCTATCCGGGAATCCGCCGATGCCTTCGTAGCCGGTCGCCCCGGCCATGCCCGAAAGCAGCAGCGCGCCGCCGCCGTAGAGGTACAGGGTGCCAAGGGTAATCACCAGCGGGCTAATACCGGTGTAGTGAATCAGCGCCGCGTTCAGCAGCCCGCACAGCAGGCCGAGCAGCAGCGTCAGGGGGATCGCGAGGCTCATTGGCCAGCCCGCCTGCATCATCACCCCCAGCGCGATGGCGCACAGGCCGATAGTGGAACCGAGCGAAATATCAATCCCGCCGCTGATGATCACCAGCGTCAGCGGCAGCGCCACGATGCCGATGCAGATAAAGTCGCTGGTGCTGAACAGCAGCATATTGAGATCGAGCATGCGCGGATTGAGGGTGCCAAACAGCAGGATCTCCACCACCAGTAATCCCAGCAGCGCGCTTTCCCAGTTGAGCTTCATTTACGCCACCTCTTTATTTTTGCGTTCAGGAAACGGGGCCACGCGCTTGCCCCCTTTATTGCCGGGCTGAAAGCGACTGTATTTCAGCGCCCGCTGATGGCGGGTCAGCGCCTGACGCAGCCGCCCGTCGAGCACCAGTACGCCGAGCAGCACCAGGCCGGCAATGAAGTCGTTCCACCACGCCGGGAGACGAAACAGCACCAGCACGGTATCGATTTGGGTGAGGAAGAAGGCGCCGAGAAAAGCGCCGAGCAGCGTGCCGGTACCGCCCAGCAGCGAGATCCCGCCGAGCACGCAGGCGGCGATGGCTTTCATCTCCAGGCCGCTGCCGGTCTGATTGGGCACAAATCCAATCTGCGCGGCGAACACAATCCCGGCGCAGGCCGCCAGCATGCCGTTAAGGGTGAATGCCAGCATCCGCGTGCGGTTCACCGCCACCCCAAGCTGGCGGGCAGCGGCAAGGTTATCGCCGACGGCGTAAAAATCACGGCCAAAGGCAGTACGCGATAGTATCCCGCCGCCCGCCAGCAGTAGCGCCAGCACCAGCCAGCCCAGCGGAGAAATGCCGATGAATGCCGGTTCCGACAGCGCTTTCAGGCTGTTCGGCAAACCTTCAATCCACTTACCGCCGGTCCACAGCAGCATCACCCCGCGATAAAGGCCGAGGGTGCCGAGAGTGGCGACAATCGCCGGGATGCGCAGCCCCACCACCAGCAGGCCGTTAAAGGCGCCAGCCAGCGCGCCGATCGCCAGCGCAAAGGCGATGGCGGTCATCAGCCCATACCCGCTATTTAGCGCCACGCCTGTCGCGATAGCGCTCAGGCCAACGGTGGAGCCCACCGAAACGTCAATATTGCGGGTGAGCATCACCAGCGTCGCCCCCAGCGCCAGCAGGCAAAGGATTTGCGAGCTGGCGAAAATCATGCCCAGGGTTTGTAAGCTGAAATAAGCCGGGTTGAGCGCCACCAGCCCGGCAAACAGCACCACGATGGCGAGGAAGGCGCTCAGTTCGCGATTCTTTAATAACGTTTTCATGCCTGCCCTCCGAAGGCCAGGGTCATCATCCGGTCAACGCTGACCGCCTGCTGCGCCAGCTCGCCGCTCTGCCTGCCCTGATGCATTACAACCACCCGATCGGCCAGGCCAACGAACTCGTCGAGATCGCTGGAGATCATCAATACCGCCACGTTCTGCGCGGCGACGCTTTTCAGCAGCTGATAGATGTCGGCGCGGGCGGAAACGTCCACGCCGCGGGTCGGTTCATCGACGATCAGCAGCAGCGGGTTAGCCTCCAGGCAGCGCGCCAACAGTACCTTCTGCTGGTTACCGCCGGAGAGCGTGCGCACCGGACGATCGCCATCGGCTATTTTGATCCCCAGCGCCCGGTGATAGCGCTCCACCACCGCCGCTTCGCGCCGGTTCTGCTGCCACAGCGACGGTTGGTTAAACATCACCGTGTTCCAGCGCACCGGCGCATCGAGAAACAGTCCGGAAACCTGTCTGTCCTCCGGCAGATAGACCAGCCCGCTGGCCAGCCTGGCGCGCGTGCTGTCGCGGCTGATATCGCGGTTTTCCAGCCACACCCGCCCTGCGCGAGCCGGTCGCAGACCATAGAGCGTTTCAGCAAATTCGGTACGCCCGGATCCGACCAGCCCGGCGAGGCCGACGATCTCCCCGGCGCGGATCTCCAGATTGAGATCGATAAAGCCCTCTCCGGTCAGATCTTCGACCCGCAGCACCGGAAAATCCTGCGCCTGAGTGCGACGATTGCCCGGCAGCGCCAGCCACAACTTTTGCGTGTCGCTCAGGGCTCGATCGCGACTGACCGGCGTCATTGCGCCAATCAGCTGGTTGTCGCCGTAGTGCGCGGTTTCCCCGCTCAGCACCACCGCGCCATCGCGCATCACCGAAACGTGGCTGGCGACCTGGCGGATCTCCGGCAGCTTGTGCGAGATAAACACGATCCCGACACCGAGCGCCTGCAAAGAGCGGATCTGGCGAAACAGGCGATCGGTTTCTCCCGGCGTCAATGAGGCGGTGGGCTCATCGAGGATCAGGATCTGCGCGTCGCGCATCAGCCCGCGCAGGATCTCCACCATTTGCTGATCGGCCACTTCCAGCGTGCTGGCCGCCGCCTCAAGGTTAAGCTGGCAATTAAGCTGCTGAAGCTTTTCCTGCAGATGGTTCTCGTTATCCGCCCGCTTCGGCAGACGAAAAAGAATATTTTCCCGCACCGTCAGATTGGGGAATAACATCGGTTCCTGCGGCACCAGATACACGCCCTGCTGATGGGCCTGGGCGGGAGTAAGGCGCGCAAATGTACGTTCGCCGAGGATGAGCTCACCGCTGTCAGGGGTCTCTACCCCGGCAATAATCTTCATCAGCGTCGATTTTCCGGCGCCGTTGCCGCCCATCAGCGCGTGCACCTGGCCGGAAAGCAGCGTGAAATCAATATGCTTCAGCACGGTCACGCCGGAGAACTGTTTGCAGATTTGGCGAGCTTCAAGCAGTGGCTTCATCATCGCGCCTCGTTTTGAACAAAAGATTTTTTGAATTAATAATGTTCAAAAGCGTAGACGGTGAACTATATTTACAACCGTGCAACGATCACAGTTTTATGCTTTCGATCGTTTGAATAAAACCAGCGAACAACGAAAGATCGGTTTTGCCAGTCGGCTCACATTTTCCGACCACGCAATAACGAACATATGATCTAAATTTTTATAAGAGTTCACTTTATGAGCGAAAAACGCATTACGGAAGAGAGCCGCTACGCCGGGCTGGCGTTAGCCGAGGAGGAGCTGGTGGCGCGGGTAGCGTGGTGTTACTACCACGACGGCCTGACGCAGAACGACATCGGCGAGCGTTTAGGGCTGCCGCGGTTAAAAATCTCCCGCCTGCTGGAAAAAGGCCGCCAGTCGGGAGTGATCCGCGTACAGATTAATTCGCGCTATGAGGGCTGTCTGGCGCTGGAAACCGAACTCCAGCAGCGCTTTGGCCTGAAAATCGCCCGCGTGCTGCCGGCGCTCAATACCCCGCCGATGAACACCCGCCTGGGGATTGGCGCAGCGCAATCGTTAATGGGCGTGCTGGAGCCAGGACAACTGCTGGCGGTGGGCTTTGGCGAAGCCACCATGAGCTGCCTGCAGCATCTGAGCGGGTTTATCGGTTCCCAACAGGTTCGGCTGGTGACGCTTTCCGGCGGCGTAGGTCCGTATATGACCGGCATTGGCCAGCTGGATGCCGCCTGTAGCGTCAGCATGATCCCCGCGCCGCTGAGGGTGTCATCGGCGGATGTAGCGGAGATCCTGCGCCGGGAATCGAGCGTACGCGATGTGATCCTGGCCGCCACGGCGGCGGATGCGGCAGTGGTAGGTATCGGGGCCATTGACCAGCGCCGGGACGCCACCATCCTGCGCTCCGGCTATATCAGCGAAGGCGAGCAGCTGATGTACGCCCGCAAAGGGGCGGTCGGCGACATTTTAGGTTATTTCCTGCAGGCCGACGGTAAACCGGTTGAAGGGCTGGAGATCCATCGGGAACTGCTTGGCGTCACCCTTGATGAACTGGCGCAGCTGCCGACTATCGTTGGCGTCGCCGGGGGCACAGAAAAAGCGCAGGCGATTTACGCGGCCCTTATCGGCAAGCGGATTAATGGCCTGGTAACGGAAGAGACAACAGCACGCGCGGTGCTGACGCTGGCCTCATAAATGGCCCTGCGCCGCGCAACACGAGCGAGGCGCATGTCATGAGTTACCTGTTAGCGTTAGATGCCGGGACCGGCAGCGTTCGGGCGGTCGTATTCGATCTCCAGGGCCGTCAGATTGCGGTCGGTCAGGCCGAATGGAAGCACCTGAGCGTTGAGAATGTCCCCGGCTCAATGGAGTTCGATCTCAGCGTCAACTGGCAGCTGGCCTGTCAGTGTATCCGCCAGGCGCTGGCCGCCGCCCATCTCTCTGCGGCGGATATTCAGTCCGTGGCCTGCTGCTCGATGCGTGAAGGCATCGTGCTTTACGACCGCAACGGCGAGGCCATCTGGGCCTGCGCCAACGTTGACGCTCGCGCCAGCCGCGAGGTGGCGGAGCTCAAAGAGATCCACGACGACCGTTTTGAATCCGAAGTGTACAGCGTGTCGGGGCAGACCCTGGCGCTGAGCGCCATGCCGCGCCTGCTTTGGCTGGCCCACCATCGCCCGGATATCTACCGCAAAGCGGCGACCATCACCATGATCAGCGACTGGCTGGCGGCGAAGCTCTCCGGCGAGCTGGCGGTCGACCCTTCTAACGCCGGAACCACCGGCATGCTCGACCTGTTCAGCCGCGACTGGCGCCCGGCGCTGCTGGATATGGCCGGACTGCGGGCCGATATTCTCTCGCCGGTCAAGGAGACCGGCAGCGTACTGGGGGCGGTGACCGACGCAGCGGCGGCGCAAAGCGGGCTGCGCGCAGGCACGCCGGTGGTGATGGGCGGCGGCGACGTCCAGCTCGGCTGCCTGGGTCTCGGCGTGGTGCGCGCCGGGCAGACGGCGGTGCTCGGCGGCACTTTCTGGCAGCAGGTGGTTAACCTGCCGGAAGTCCGTACTGACCCGGAGATGAATATTCGCGTTAACCCGCACGTCATACCCGGCATGGCGCAGGCGGAGTCCATCAGCTTTTTTACCGGCCTGACCATGCGCTGGTTCCGTGATGCTTTTTGCGCAGAAGAGAAGCTCATTGCCGAGCGCCTCGGCGTTGACGCCTACAGCCTGCTCGAAGAGATGGCCAGCCGCGTACCGGCGGGTTCCCACGGGGTGATGCCGATTTTCTCTGACGCCATGCACTTTAAGCAGTGGTACCACGCTGCACCATCGTTTATTAACCTCTCCATCGACCCGGAAAAATGCAATAAGGCCACGCTTTTCCGTGCGCTGGAAGAGAACGCGGCGATTGTCTCCGCCTGCAACCTGGCGCAGATTTCGCAGTTTTCCGGCGTGCAGTTTGATAGCCTGGTCTTTGCCGGCGGCGGTGCAAAAGGGGCGCTGTGGAGCCAGATCCTCAGCGATGTCACCGGTCTGCCGGTGCGGGTGCCGGAAGTCCGCGAAGCGACGGCGCTGGGCTGCGCGATCGCCGCCGGCACCGGCGCCGGGCTATACGCCGATATGGCGACAACGGGTGAGAGACTGGTGAGCTGGTACCGGGAATTTACGCCTAATCCCGCGCATCGGGAGCTGTATCAGGAGATGATGACCAAATGGCAGTCGGTGTACGCCGAGCAGCTCGGTCTGGTGGACAGCGGATTGACGACCTCCATGTGGCAGGCGCCGGGTCTGGCGCGCCGCGAGCGCGTTGCCCCCTCACCCTAAGCCTCTCCCCGACAGGAGAGAGAACAGTCCGGGCTTCACTGGCCCCCTGCGCTATTCCGCCCTTCTCCCTTTCCCGGTGGGAGAAGGGAGAACCTTCCGCCGTTCTTTGAATCCCATCACAATCGCCGCACTCCCCTTTTCCCTTTTTGCCCGCGGCGGCTAAATTAGTAACTCATCCGACCACATAACAATAATTTTACACTGGAAGAGATTATGAGCCGCTACCCGTCGCTTTTCGCCCCGCTTGAGCTGGGGTTCACTACGCTCAAAAACCGCGTGTTGATGGGCTCAATGCATACTGGCCTGGAGGAGCTCCCGGATGGCGCGCAGCGGCTGGCGGCTTTTTACGCCGAGCGCGCCCGCCACGGGGTAGCGCTGATCGTCACCGGCGGAATTGCCCCCGCCCCTTCCGGCGTCACCATGGCGGGCGGGGCGGTGCTTAACGACGCCAGTCACCTCTCCCATCATCGCTATATTACCGACGCGGTACACGAGGAGGGCGGCAAAATCGCCCTGCAGATCCTGCATACCGGGCGCTACAGCTACCAACCGAAGCTGGTGGCCCCTTCCGCGCTGCAGGCGCCGATCAACCCCTTTACGCCTCACGAACTGAGCCACGAAGAGATCTTACAGCTGATCGATGATTTTGCCCGCTGCGCCCAGCTGGCGCGAGAAGCCGGGTACGACGGCGTCGAAGTGATGGGCTCGGAAGGCTATCTGATTAACGAATTTCTTGCCGCACGAACCAACCTGCGCGACGACCAGTGGGGCGGCGACTACGCCCGACGCATGCGTTTTGCCATAGAGGTGGTCAGAGCCGTACGGGAGCGCGCAGGCAACGACTTTATTATTATCTATCGTCTGTCAATGCTTGACCTTGTCAGCGGCGGCAGCACCCTGGCGGAAGTCACCGAGCTGGCAAAAGCCATTGAGGCCGCAGGGGCAACGATTATCAATACCGGTATCGGCTGGCACGAGGCGCGTATTCCCACCATCGCCACACCGGTACCGCGCGGCGCCTTTAGCTGGGTCACCCGTAAGCTGAAAGGCGCGGTGTCGATCCCGCTGGTCACCACCAACCGGATTAACGATCCCGATGTGGCGGAAGCGATCCTGGCTCGCGGAGACGCCGATATGGTATCAATGGCCCGCCCTTTCCTCGCCGACAGCGAATTTCTCTCCAAAGCACAAAGCGGACGGGCGGAAGAGATCAATACCTGCATCGGCTGCAACCAGGCCTGCCTCGATCGGATCTTCGCCGGCAAGGTCACCTCGTGCCTGGTCAACCCGCGCGCCTGCCATGAAACCCTGATGCCGATAGCGCCCGCGACCACGCCGAAGCGGCTGGCGGTGGTCGGCGCTGGTCCTGCCGGGCTGGCCTTTGCGGTTAACGCCGCCTCGCGCGGACATCAGGTTACCCTTTTTGATGGTCATTGCGAGATTGGCGGCCAGTTTAATATCGCCAAACAGATCCCCGGCAAAGAGGAATTCTACGAAACCCTGCGCTACTATCGCCAGATGCTCGATCTTCACGCTGTCGATCTGCGATTGAATACCCACGTCACGGCCGGGGATCTGCGGGCATTTGATGAAATCGTCCTCGCCACCGGGATCGCCCCGCGGATGCCGGATATCGCCGGGATCGAGCATCCCAAAGTGCTGAGCTACCTCGATGTCCTGCGCGATAAAGCGCCGGTAGGCGAGAAGGTGGCGATTATCGGCTGCGGCGGGATCGGCTTTGATACGGCCATGTACCTCAGCCAGTCCGGCATTGCCACCAGCCAGAATATCGGCGAGTTCTGTGCAGAATGGGGGATCGATACCAGCCTGCAGAACGCCGGCGGACTGCGCCCGGAGGGGATGCAGCTGGCTAAAAGCCCGCGCCAGATCGTGATGCTGCAGCGCAAAACCAGCAAGCCCGGCGACGGGCTGGGGAAAACTACCGGCTGGATCCATCGCGCTACCCTGCTGGCCCGCGGCGTCAAAATGATCCCCGGCGTCAGCTATCAACGGATCGATGATGCCGGCTTACATGTGACGATCGGCGGCGAATCTCAGGTGCTTAACGTTGATCATGTGATTATCTGCGCCGGTCAGGATCCCCGCCGCGAGCTGGCCGATCCGCTGCGGGCGGCGGGTAAAACGGTACATTTGATCGGCGGCTGCGACGTGGCGCTGGAGCTGGACGCCCGGCGGGCTATCGCTCAGGGCACCCGGCTGGCGCTGTCGATTTAAAAGTTCATGCTCAGACAATCGCGAGCGCCATAGGTAAACTCGCGATTGTCATTTCCCTGCGTGAGTCGGTACATCACTATCGCCCCAGCCTGATACAAACGGCAATCTTGATATTGCTGGCAGCGATAGCTTCACTCAGCGATTTTCCCCATCTTAAAATTGACAGTCTTTTGGCGTAAACGACAGGTCACGCGTCTCATACCCCTGCGCAAAGCGGACTATCATTTTTAAATCAAGCGAGCTCGCCACATCGTTGGCGCAATAACGCGAGTAAAGTTTTTTAGCGTGCGCGTAGTAGAGCGCCATCGGTAAATCGGCCAGCTTTGTCTGGCGAACATGGTGTTCAACAATCAAGGTGTGCTGATCAAAATAGATGTCGGTGAGGGAAGTATTATTATCGATTTTTATCGGCAGCGGGATCTTACTCTTATCTTCCATGACCGATTGATAAAACGCCTGCCAGAGGATATTGCGGGTGTGCTTCTGCGCCTGTTTCAGGCCCAGACAGGATGAATGGAAAAGCACGAGCACAATGAGATACAGCGTTAACGTTCGCTTATTAATATATGTACTGTCATCAATCCCGATGACTTTATGTTTACGCCGCATCCAGCAGGCAATGATTCCGCGGCAAAAACAGAGTAACCAGATCGTGGTCCCTGCCAGCCAGGCCACATTAAAGCTGCGTCCGGGCGGAAATAACTCCACCGCCAGTTGATCGATAAAATAAAGAACCAGCGCCATGGCAGCGCAGGCGCGGCTATATTTATAGATTCCGAAGGCCATTGCTGCCCACAGGACAGCGAATAGCAGATTATACCCTCCACCGGTATTATCACTAAACCCGAGCCAGCCAGAGCCAGTGATGTATATATAAACTATGCATTGTATAACGCAAACAAATACGGCAGGATGCCTGCCTAAGACAATTTTGCGCGGAGTGGCGGCTCCGTTATTGTATTCATCTTCCTGATGATTCATATTAATAATCCCTGTCCGATTAATATAAATAAACAGGCCATAGCGGCCTGCTTATCCAGGAACGAGATTATTATCTTTTAACGCGCCTTACGCAATTTCACCGCTTTTAAAACCACAAATTTATTATTGGTGGCGATCGTCGTGCAGTTACCGAACGCGCGCTTCAGCTTGCGGAAATAATCGAGGTGGCGGTTACCGACGACATACAGCTCGCCGCCGTACTTCAGGCTACGACGGGCATCGTTAAACATCTGCCAGGCAATATGATCGGTGATCGCATGCTGCTGATGGAACGGCGGGTTGCAGAGGATGGCGGCGAAGCGGTCCGGTTCAATATCGGACAGCGCGTTATTCACCATAAACTCGCAGCGCTCGAGGTCATCCGGCAGATTGGTTTCGACGTTCAGTCGGCTGGAAGCGACC
This sequence comes from Klebsiella sp. HMSC09D12, assembly GCF_001808475.1. Taxonomy (NCBI): domain Bacteria; kingdom Pseudomonadati; phylum Pseudomonadota; class Gammaproteobacteria; order Enterobacterales; family Enterobacteriaceae; genus Klebsiella; species Klebsiella sp. HMSC09D12. Next base: position 154,632 of record NZ_KV793492.1, read on the forward strand.
GCCATATAGGACTCATCGGTAAACATCACCCGGGCGTCGGGGTTTAAAGCCAGCGCTTTCAGGCCAATCACGCCATTGCCGCAGCCGAGATCGGCGATCTCGCCTTCAATATTTACTGGCAAGTGTTCCAGGAAGAAGCGCGCGCCAATATCCAGGCCGCTGCGGGCAAACACGTTGGCGTGGTTGTGAATCGTCCACGGTGTACCGTCCAGCTGCCAGCTGTAAGTTTGCGGCGCATCGGCTACCTCAGGCGCGGTAAAGGTACAGAAAATCAGCCGCGCCTTTTTCCAGGCCAGCGATGTGGTGGTGGTGCCAAGGATTTTCTCAAACAGCGCCAGGGTGGAATTGTGGACGTCGCGAGCTTTCGCAGCGGCGATGATGCGGGTTTCTGGCGTGACAACCGCGCGCAGAGCGCGCAGCTGCTGCTCCAGCAGCGCCAGCTGTTTTGGTACTTTAATGAGCACCAGTGCCGGAGCTGCGGGCAGTTCGCTCAGGGGATCCTGAAAACGTACGCTCTCTTCATTAATGCCGTTCATCCGCAGGTTGTAGCGGGTCGCCAGCTCAGATACGTAGGAATCGTTGATGCTGACCGGATTGCGTTCCGCCAGCGCGCAGCCCAGCGCGCCGAAGCTGTCATTGAAAATGAGCGTCAGGCCGTCGACATCATTCACCTGTTGCAGCAGATATTCATCCGCCGCTTCCCACGCCTGAAGCGCTTCCTCTTCAGCATTCGGCGGGAACCGCTCTAATGTGAATAACTCACCGTTTAACTCTACCTGGCTCATCGCCTTTGTGCCTCCGGAACTCTAAAACCCGCGAGTTTATACGCAAACTCCGCCCAGTAGAATAGAGATGCGCCGATTATCTCCTTCTTCCGGGCGATAGCCCGTTACGCCGGGAGGTCGTCCTGCGCCATGCGCGACAGGCGCTTATCGTCCAGACTATATTTGCTCATGATAACAATCAGCAGCGCCACCAGCACGCCGGGGAAGACGGTAAACAACAGCTTAATCATCTGCAGCGCGGACTCGGTTTGCTGGGCTGCGCCGCCGACGTAGTCGCCCCAGGCCAGCATATAGCCCACCAGCGCGCCGCCGATGGCGATCCCCAGCTTGATGGCAAACAGGTTCGTTGAAAAAACGATCCCGCTGAGCTTTTTACCGCTGCGTTTTTCTTCCGCATCGATGATATCGGACAGCATGCTCCACTGCAGCGGCGTGGCGGCCAGCTGGATAATATTGATGATAATCACCAGCGCAAAGATAGCGGCTACGTTCCCCGCCGGGACGAAGTACATGCCCGTCAGCAGCGCCGCCTCGATGGCCATCGAGATTTTAAACCCTTTCACTTTATCAATATTTTTAAAGATAAACGGTGAGAGCATCGCCCCCAGCACGCCCGAGGCCAGGGTGGTGGTCAGCAGCAGGCTACCCAGATCCGCCCGCCCCATAATGTTGTTGACGTAATAGAGCGTGGTCCCGCCTTTAAACAGCACCGCAATCAGGTTAACGACGTTGAGCGCGAACAAAATGCGCCAGTCCTTGTTGGCGAGCAGAGTTTTTAGATCGTCAAGAATGCTGCTTTGGTTGTTGACCGCGATATCCGTGGTGTAACGCTCTTTCGTCAGGCCAAAACAGATAAAGAACAGGATGATGCTCAGGCCCCCCATTACGATCATGGTGTAAAAATAACCGTTTTGTACGTTCCCCTGGCCCAACCACGCCACCAGCGGTAGCGCGGTCAGCGAAACAATCAGGCCGCCAAGCGTACTGAGCGCAAAGCGCCAGGACTGGAGCGATACGCGCTCGCGGGAGTCGTTAGAAATATTATTGATCATCGCGCAATACGGAACGTTAATCGCCGTATAAACCAGCGATAATAAGGTATAAGAAACATAGGCATAAATGAGCTTGCCGGTATAGCCGAAATCCGGCGTATAAAAAGTTAAGCAGCAAAGAACGCCAAAAGGAATGGCGAACCATAAAATATAAGGTCGGAATTGCCCATATTTAGTTCGGGTACGATCCGCCACCGCCCCCATTAATACATCGGTCACCGCGTCTAATACCCTTACCGCGAGAAACATGGTTCCCATATGCGCCGGACTTAAACCAAATACGTCGGTATAAAACCAGGCCATAAACAGCATCACTGTTTGCCAGACTAAATTACAGCCGGTATCCCCTAACCCATAGCTAAATTTTTCGTTAATACTGATACGGGCAGTGTTCATCGCGCCTCCGCCAGAAACATCGTTAATATTTGTCCTCTGTACGTTATTGCGAAGGGCCTACCGATTATGTATAAATCATCCTGTTAAATATAAGAAGAGTGTACCCGATGAGTGACGAATCTCCCGTTTTCGAAAAGATCCCCGTGGGCGCCGGCGAGCTATTTACCTTACGGGTAGATAACATAAATGATTTCAATGGCATAAACGTAGTCCCCCATTTTCATATGATGGACGAACTGATGTGGTTCAGAGAGTCGGCAGGCAGCTATTCGATTGGTGATGAGAAATTTACGATAAAAAACAATACCCTGGTTTTCGTCCCTGCCTTATTGATCCATGAAATGACGCTGCCGGCCGCTGCCAGCCACAAGCGTTATCTTATGCAATTCGAAAAAGAGTGGCTTGAGGGATATGACCTGTCGCTACCCGCCGCGCACTGCGGCGCAGTCGCTTACCTTTCCGGCGAGGAAGCCGAGCGTCTGGAGCTGCTCCTGAGCTGGTGCGGCGAGTTCAGCGACTTTGCCGATTCGCTGTTCCGTTCCCTGATGCAGAGCGTGCTGCTGCATGCCTTTAACAGCCTGAAAGATTCCGTCCCCATTACCGAACGGACCAACCACCGCTACCTCAGCGAGCTGATTGAACTTCTGCAATCCATTGATGAAAATGAAAATTTTGAGATGACGACCGAAGAAGCCGCCCGCCGCTGCCGGTGGTCGAAATCCTGGTTTTCCCGCACCTTTAAATCCGCCTTCGGTATCAGCTTCAAAAAATTTATGCTGCTGCGCAAACTCAATATCGCTATCAACCTGCTGACCAATACCGACCTGAAGATCAGCGATATCTCGCAAAGCGCCGGCTTCACCGACAGCGCCTACTTCTGCCTCAAGTTTAAGGAGATGATGAACGACACCCCGCTGGCCTTCCGTCATAAAGTCAGAAGCACCGATGCCGTAGGCAGCCGGGCGGAGAAATAACGCGGTTTTGTGAGCGCTGTCACCGGATAAGTAGACGTTTATTATATAAATAGCCAGAGTCTATATATCCCCTTTACCATCGCCTGTTTACAATCATCGCTATATTTTGCGTATTAAGGGTAAATACGATGATTCAGAATCCTGTTTTTAAAGGTTTTAATCCGGACCCCAGTATCTGTCGGCGCGGCGATGATTATTATGTAGCTGTCTCTTCCTTTGAATGGTTTCCCGGCTTGCCGATTTACCATTCGAGAGATCTCAAACATTGGCAATTACTCACCCACGTTCTCACCGATGATACGAATCCGGATTTAAAAAAGCTGCCCTCCGCCAAAGGTATTTGGGCGCCAAGCCTGACCTGGTGTGAAGAGGAAAAGCTGTTCTACGTTATTTATGGCGTAATGAATTCCATGAATTCGCGTTATTTTGATGTAGATAACTATCTTATTACCGCCAGTGAAATCAGCGGCCCGTGGAGTGAGCCGGTTTATCTTCACTCGGCCGGGTTCGATGCTTCTATCCTGCACGACAGCGACGGTAAAAAATGGATCGTTTCACTGGAGTGGGAAACCCGCGAAGGTTACGAAAAACCGGGCGCCATTTGCCTGGTGGAGTATTCACCGCAAAGGCAAAGCGTTGTCGGCTATCCGCAGCGGATCTGGCGCGGCGGGACCGATCGCGGTTGTATAGAAGCACCGCATTTGACGCGCCGCGGCGACTATTACTATCTGATGGTCGCTGAAGGCGGCACCGGTTACGGCCATGCGGTCACTATGGCGCGCGCAACGCAGGTCGCTGGCCCCTATGAAGGCGATCCGCAAAATCCTATCGTCACCGCCTGGCCGGAGAATTTTAACGAGCGCCACGATGCAGGTCATCTCAAACCACACTACTTCAATCCGCAAACCTATCTGCAAAAGGCCGGGCACGGCAGCTACGTCGAGACCCCGACGGGGGAAGTCTGGTTAACCCACCTTTGCAGCAGACCCTTCCGCCAGGAGTTGCGCTGCCCGCTAGGCCGCGAGACGGCGATACAAAAGATGGTATGGAGCGACGATGGCTGGCTGCGCATGGCGGCCGGGGGGAACCTCGCTCAGCACCAGGTGGAAGAGTCTAATCTGCCTTCTCAGCCGTTTCCGGCTAAACCAGACAGGGATGATTTTGATGGGCAGACGCTGGATAACGCCTTCTATGCGCCGCGGATCCGCTTTCAGCGCTTTACCAGCCTTGAGCGTAAAGCGGGTTACCTTGCCTTACGCGGTCAGGAGTCGCTGAGCTCGCTGAATAAAGTCAGCCTGCTGGCGAAAAAGCTCACCTCGGTATACGCCACCATCACCACGAAAATGGATTTCAGCCCGGAGATTTATCAGCATAGCGCGGGCCTGGCGCTTTACTACGACAATATGAACTATCTGTTTTTGCATAAAACCAGGGATGAAGCCTCCGGCGCAGCGCAGCTGGCCATCATTTATATGGACAACGGTGAGCGTCACGACGACCCGCAGAAAATCTGCCTTACGGAGGGGGAAATCTATCTGGCGATGGCGATTAATGGCCGGGAGATACAGTGCTCGTGGTCCGTGGATGGCGAAAAATACCTCAACATCGGCGCGGTCTACGACACCTCGCTTTTTTCCGATGAATACAGCCGCTATGGCGAGTTTACCGGCGCGTTTGTCGGCATGGCCTGCGTGGATAGCATGCTGCATCGTAAAGAGGCGCTGTTTGACTTCTTTAGCTACCGGGCGGTCGAAGACGCGATAATCGAGTAACGCTGCCTTTCTGGCATCCTGCCCGCGCGGGGTGCTAGAATCCGCGGCTGTTGTCGCTGAATTACGCAAACAGGCCGCATGAGCACTTTAACCTATCTCCAGGGCTACCCTGAATCCCTGCTGGCGCAGGTCACCGCGTTAATCGAACAGAACCGTCTCGGCGAGGTGCTGAAAAAGCGCTATCCGCAGGGCCACGATATCAACAACGATAAAGCGCTGTATCAGTACACCCAGGATCTGAAGTCCCGCTATCTGCGCGGCGCGGCGCCTATTAACAAAGTAATGTACGACAACAAGATCCACGTGCTTAACAACGCGCTCGGCCTGCATACCGCCATCTCCCGCGTTCAGGGCGGCAAGCTGAAGGCCAAAGCCGAAATTCGCGTCGCCACCGTTTTTCGCGATGCGCCGGAGGATTTTCTGCGGATGATCGTGGTGCACGAGCTGGCGCACCTGAAGGAAAAAGAGCACAACAAAGCGTTCTATCAGCTGTGCTGCCATATGGAGCCGCAGTACCATCAGCTGGAGTTTGATACCCGCCTGTGGCTGACCCAGCTTTCGTTAGAGCGTTCTGCGCCATAGCGCACTGGTTTTGTCATGATGCCGTGCTACAGTGACGAAAGGTCCCTTTTACGGAGTTCGTCAACGTTTATGATACGTTTCGCAGTTGTTGGCACAAACTGGATAACCAAGCAGTTTGTCGATGCCGCCCATGAAACCGGCAAATATAAACTCACCGCCATCTACTCCCGCAGCCTTGAGCAAGCCCAGGCTTTCGCCAGCGACTATCCCGTCGAACATCTCTTCACTTCGCTGGAAGATTTAGCGCAAAGTCCTGACGTTGACGCGGTCTATATCGCCAGCCCAAACTCGCTGCACTTTCCGCAAACCCGCCTGTTTCTGCGCCATAAAAAGCACGTCATTTGCGAAAAACCGCTGGCCTCGAATCTGCAGGAAGTGGAAGCCGCCATTAAGACGGCGCGGGAAAATAACGTGGTGCTCTTCGAAGCGTTCAAAACCGCCAGCCTGCCAAACTTCCTGCTGCTTAAACAAGCATTCGACAAGATCGGCAAGCTGCGCAAAGCCTTTATTAACTACTGCCAGTACTCTTCCCGCTATCAGCGCTATCTCGACGGTGAAAATCCCAACACCTTCAATCCGGCCTTCTCTAACGGCTCGATTATGGACATCGGCTTTTACTGCCTGGCCTCGGCGGTCGCGCTGTGGGGCGAGCCTCGCGCGGTGCACGCAACCGCCAGCCTGCTGGAGAGCGGCGTCGATGGCCAGGGCACGGTCGTTCTCAGCTACGGGGATTTTGATGTCACTTTGCACCACTCAAAGGTCAGCGACTCGGCGATCCCCAGCGAAATTCAGGGCGAAGCTGGCGCGCTGGTGATCGAAAAAATCTCCGAATGCCAGAAAGTGTGTTTCGTGCCGCGCGGCGGCAAGTCTCAGGATCTCACCCAGCCGCAGCATATCAATACGATGCTGTATGAAGCGGAGGAGTTCGCGCGTCTGGTCGAAGCCAACGAGGTGGTTCATCCGGGTCTGGAAGTGAGCCGCATCACGGCGAAGCTGCTGAGCGAAATTCGTCGCCAGACCGGGGTCGTGTTCCCGGCGGATAGTCAACCGGTGGCGTAAAGCTGTGTAAATGGTCCGTCGGCCTCCATTGACGCCATTTATAACCTGTAATACTTTGTTACGCGCAAAGGGGAGTAACTTCCTTGCCGGCCGATCGTCATTACGATGCGTGAAAAACCGCATCCGGTCGCCGGGCAACAGATTCTTGTTGTAAGTGAGACCTTGCCGGAAGGCGAGGTCTATGCATAAAAGCGCAGCGGCTGCCGTCTTCCGACGTCAGCCGTTTTGTTTTTATCTAAGGAAAATAGTAATGAATACTGTCGGCACACCGTTGTTATGGGGCGGATTCGCAGTGGTCGTGGTCATTATGCTGGCTATCGATCTGCTGCTGCAGGGACGGCGTGGTGCACATAGCATGACCATGAAGCAGGCCGCTGGCTGGTCAATTCTCTGGGTTACCCTCTCGCTGCTGTTTAACGCCGCTTTCTGGTGGTATCTGGTGCAGACCGAAGGTCGCGCCGTGGCCGACCCGCAAGCGCTGGCGTTCCTCACCGGCTATCTGATTGAAAAAGCGCTGGCCGTGGATAACGTCTTCGTCTGGCTGATGCTGTTCAGCTACTTTGCCGTTCCGCCTGCGCTACAGCGCAGAGTGCTGGTTTACGGCGTACTGGGCGCGATCGTGCTGCGTACGATCATGATCTTCGCCGGTAGCTGGCTGATCTCTCAGTTTGAGTGGCTGCTCTACGTCTTCGGCGCCTTCCTGCTGTTTACCGGCGTGAAGATGGCGCTGGCGAAAGAAGATGATTCCGGGATCGGCGATAAACCGCTGGTGCGCTGGATCTGCAATCATCTGCGCATGACGGATAAAATCGAGGGTGAGCGCTTCTTTACCCGCAAAAACGGCGTTATCTACGCCACGCCGCTGCTGCTGGTGCTGATCCTGGTCGAGCTGAGCGACGTAATCTTTGCCGTTGACAGTATTCCGGCCATCTTCGCCGTGACCACCGATCCGTTTATCGTGCTGACCTCCAACCTGTTCGCGATACTTGGCCTGCGCGCGATGTATTTCCTGCTGGCGGGCGTCGCGGAGCGCTTCTCGATGCTGAAATATGGCCTGTCGGTGATTCTGGTGTTTATCGGCATTAAGATGCTGATTGTCGATTTCTTCCATATTCCTATCAGCATTTCTCTGGGCGTGGTCGGCGGTATTCTGGTGCTGACCCTGCTTATCAACGCCTGGGTCAACAAGCAGAACGATAAGAAAAAACAGCTGCAATAAAAGGTAAACGACCGGGTGAAGACCCGTTTCACCCGGTCGGCAACGTTCGCCGCGCATTATTCTTACTCATGTCACAAAATAGTTAATGCATAGTTAAAAAATAAGATCTCAGCGCGATAAACAGCATTTTACCCTTCCCCAATAGCGTTCTTTCCGTATACTCAACCAGGCAAACATCTATTTACATCCGGACATAAACGTTACAAATAATACGTAGCCGGGACGGACAGCGACATCACTGGAAGGAATGAATTATGGCAACCCCATCACCCCGATCGACCCTGCTACGGCGGCTGGCTCAGGGCAGTCTGGTCAAACAAATTTTAATCGGTCTGGTACTCGGCGTACTGCTGGCGACGGTCTCAAAACCGGCCGCCGTCGCGGTTGGACTACTGGGTACGCTGTTCGTCGGCGCGCTGAAAGCGGTAGCGCCGGTGCTGGTATTGATGCTGGTTATGGCCTCCATCGCCAATCATCAGCAGGGGCAAAAAACCAGCATCCGCCCGATTCTGTTCCTCTATCTGCTGGGGACTTTTGCCGCCGCGTTAACCGCGGTGCTGTTTAGCTTCCTCTTTCCGTCAACGCTGCACCTGAACGCAGCGGCAGAGAGCATTACTCCGCCGTCGGGCATCGTTGAAGTCCTGCGCGGGCTGCTGATGAGCATGGTTTCTAACCCGATTGACGCCCTGTTGAACGCTAACTACATCGGGATTCTGGTCTGGGCCGTCGGTTTAGGGTTCGCGCTGCGCCACGGCAATGAAACCACCAAAAATCTGATCAACGATATGTCCCACGCGGTGACCTTTATCGTTAAGGTGGTGATTCGCTTTGCGCCGCTGGGTATCTTTGGGCTGGTCGCGTCAACGCTGGCGACGACCGGGTTTGAAACCCTGTGGGGCTACGCCCAGCTGCTGCTGGTGCTGGTTGGCTGTATGCTGCTGGTGGCGCTGGTGATTAACCCGCTGCTGGTGTTCTGGAAAATCCGCCGCAATCCCTATCCGCTGGTGATGACCTGCCTGCGCGAAAGCGGCGTATACGCCTTCTTTACCCGCAGCTCCGCCGCCAACATTCCGGTGAATATGGCGCTGTGCGAAAAGCTTAATCTGGATCGCGATACCTATTCGGTCTCTATTCCGCTGGGCGCGACCATCAACATGGCCGGCGCGGCGATTACCATTACGGTACTGACCCTGGCGGCAGTGCACACGCTGAACGTTCCGGTCGATCTGCCGACCGCGCTGCTGCTCAGCGTCGTTGCTTCGCTGTGCGCCTGCGGCGCTTCCGGCGTGGCGGGCGGGTCGCTGCTGCTGATCCCGCTGGCCTGTAATATGTTTGGTATCCCGAACGATATCGCCATGCAGGTGGTCGCCGTCGGCTTTATTATCGGCGTCCTGCAGGACTCCTGCGAAACCGCGCTGAACTCCTCAACCGATGCGCTGTTCACCGCTGCCGCCTGTATCGCTGAAGACGAACAGCTGGCGAAGAACGCCCTGCGCAGTTAATCTCCCCCCCCTCCGCTAACGCGCGGAGGGGGTTTCCTTCTGTACCGCCTTTTCCACTTTAAACGGATCGATACCGCGCTTCTGCATCCGCCGGAAACGAATGATATTCAGGCCGTTCATCAGCAGGAAGCTGCCTTCAATCAGAGTGCCGCCGATCGAACCCAGCCAGAAGTTGTGGATCACCCAGCAGGCGGTTGCACACCACATCACGCAGCGGACGGTGAGCCCGGAGCAGCGAAAGAGCGCCCAGGTACTGGCCAGGGTGCCAATAATCGGCAGCAGCTCCATAGCGTGCTGCAGCTTCGCCAGCCCCAGTACCAGCGTGAGCACAATAAACAGGGTCATCACCCACAGCCTGCGGGTGCGCATGGAGACGAGGGTACGAACGGTATTCAGCTCGGCGCTCATACCCGCCGGCCAGGCGCCCATCAAAAAGAAATGCACGCCAATGGTGGCGCTATAAACGGCTAGCTGGAGCTTAAAGCGGCGCTCATCGCGATTGAAAAATGTCGTAATACCGATCAGAAAGGCGATAACGCCAACGCTCTGGGCAAGCCAGTATGCGGTCATGGGAAATCCTTATATACCCGTCATACTTCAAGTTGCATGTGCGTTAGCCGCGTTACTCGGCCTGCGGTCTCGCCCCTTCG
>NZ_KV793492.1:164642-208754 GCF_001808475.1 Klebsiella sp. HMSC09D12
CTGTTCAAAGCACAAGTGCTTTGTCCTGCGACTCGAATTATTTAGGGTATAAGACAAAACGGCGCATCATACTCAGAAACGCCGCTTTTGAAACGCCTCTCTTTATTACTCAATAAGGTTTCACGCCGCAGCTGTGGCGTGAAAGATACGAGTACTTAAAGGGTGACGCCGCTTTTGAATATCGCCAGTTCGCGGAAATCATTACGCTCGTTGCAGGTTTGCTTACCGTTGGCAAAGGCCACAATGGTATCGACAAACTCTTCCAGCAGCTGCGGCATCGCTTTACCGTGAATCAGCTGACCGGCATCGAAGTCGATCCAGTGTTTTTTCTTCGCCGCCAGTTCGCTGTTGGTGGCAATTTTCACCGTCGGAACGAAACCGCCGTATGGCGTGCCGCGTCCGGTGCTGAAGAGCACCATATGGCAGCCCGCGCCGGCCAGGGCGCTGGTCGCTACCGCATCGTTGCCCGGCGCGCTCAGCAGGTTAAGGCCGTGCACTTTCAGCCGCTCGCCGTAGCGCAGAACGTCAACCACCTGGCTGGAGCCCGCTTTCTGCGTACAGCCCAGCGACTTATCCTCAAGCGTAGTGATGCCGCCCGCTTTGTTGCCCGGCGATGGGTTCTCATAAATCGGCTGGTCATGAGCGATAAAGTACTGTTTGAAATCATTAACCATCGTCACCAGCTTGCCAAACGTCTCTTCATCGCGACAGTGGCTCATCAGCAGCTGTTCGGCGCCGAACATTTCCGGTACTTCGGTCAGCACGGTGGTACCGCCGTTAGCAATCAGGTAGTCCGAGAAACGGCCCAGCATCGGGTTAGCGGTGATGCCGGACAGACCGTCTGAACCGCCGCACTCGAGACCAAACTTCAGTTCGCTCAGCTTACCCGGCTCGCGCTTATCGTGGCGCATCACGTCATATAGCTGACGCAGATGCTCCAGCCCGGCTTCCACTTCATCATCCTGATGCTGGCAGATCATAAAGTGGACGCGGTCAGGGTCGAACTCGCCCAGCGTTTCGCGAAATGCATCAACCTGATTGTTTTCGCAGCCCAGGCCGACCACCAGCACCGCCCCCGCGTTCGGATGGCGCACCATGTTTTGCAGCATGGTACGGGTGTTGATGTGATCGTCACCGAGCTGTGAGCAGCCGTAGGTGTGACTGAAAAGATGTACGCCGTCAATATCTTCCGCGTCATTCGTCTCTTTCAGGAATCGATTCTGCATTTGACGCGCCATGGCGTTGACGCAGCCGACGGTCGGCAGGATCCACAACTCGTTGCGCACGCCGACTTCGCCGTTGGCGCGACGATAAATCTGGATATCGCGATCCGCCGGCTGCGCGGCGGGTTCGATAAGATCCGGTTGATAGCTGTACGCGTCGAGATCGCTTAAGTTAGTACGCGTATTATGGGAGTGGATATGTTCCCCCGGCGCGATATCCGCCAGCGCATGCCCTATCGGCAGACCGTACTTAATGACGTTGTCTCCCTTCGCAATGCCGCGCAGCGTAAACTTATGCCCGCGCGCAATATCCTGAGCCAACGTGACCGTATCGCCGTCAATGGTGACTACCGTGCCTGCCGCCATATCCGCCAACGCTACCGCGACGTTATCTTGCGAATGGATTTTAATGTATTGCATATCAACCGACCTCTGGTCTTAGTTCAGTTCAATGGCGAAGTAGTCACGCGCATTGTTAAAGCAAATATTTTTCACCATCTCGCCCAGCAGCTGAATGTCCGCCGGGGCTTCTCCCGCTTCAACCCAGCGACCAATCATCTGGCACAGGATGCGACGGAAATATTCATGACGGGTGTAGGAGAGGAAGCTGCGGCTATCGGTCAGCATCCCGACAAAGCGGCTCAGCAGGCCAAGCTGCGCCAGCTGGGTCATCTGACGTTCCATACCGTCTTTCTGATCGTTAAACCACCAGCCGGAACCGAACTGCATCTTGCCCGGCATACCTTCCCCCTGGAAGTTGCCGATCATGGTGCCCAACACTTCGTTGTCGCGCGGGTTCAGGCAGTAGAGGATAGTTTTCGGCAGCAGGTTTTCTTCGTTCTGTTTGCTGAGCAGTTTGGACAGCTCTTCCGCCATCGGACGGTCGTTGATGGAGTCAAAACCCACATCAGGCCCTAACAGTTTGAACTGGCGAAGGTTGTTGTTGCGCAGCGCGCCGATGTGATACTGCTGTACCCAGCCGCGACGGGCGTATTCCGCGCCGAGGAAAACCAGAACCGCCGTCTTGAACTGCGCAACCTCATGCTCGCTAAGGGCCTCGCCCGCCAGACGACGCGCCAGGATGCTATCCAGTTCGCTTTCGTTGGCTTCGGCAAACAGCACCACGTCCAGCGCATGGTCAGAAACTTTACAACCGTGAGCGGCGAAGTGATCCAGACGTTTAGTCAGCGCGGACTGGAGATCGGCAAAGCGGCGGATATCGGTGTCAGACACTTCGCTCAGCTTCGCCATGTAGTCGTTGAAGGTCGCCTGTTCGATATTGAAGGCTTTGTCCGGACGCCAGCTTGGCAGCACTTTCACGGTGAAGGAGCTGTCTTTAGCGACGGAAGCGTGATGCTCGAGAGAATCGACCGGATCGTCGGTGGTGCCGACCATTTTCACATTCATCTGCTGCATGATGCCGCGAGCGGAGAAGCTCTCCTGCGCCAACAGATCGTTGCACTGATTCCAGATTTCGTCCGCCGTAGCCGGAGAGAGGACTTTACCTGTAATACCAAAAGGACGACGCAGCTCAAGATGCGTCCAGTGGTATAACGGGTTACCGATGGTATGCGGTACGGTGGCCGCCCAGGCGTCAAATTTCTCGCGATCGGAAGCATCACCGGTGCACAGACGCTCGGCTACGCCGTTGGTACGCATCGCACGCCATTTATAGTGATCGCCTTTTAGCCAGATGTCATACAGATTTTTAAAGCGGTAATTTTCCGCAATCTGCTGCGGCGGCAGGTGGCAATGGTAGTCGAAAATCGGCTGGTCTTTCGCGTAATCGTGGTACAGACGGCGGGCAAACTCGGTATCAAGCAGGAAATCTTCGGTCATAAACGGTGTCATTTTCGTGTCCTCTTCGCCCCCGGGGGAGCCCATCAGATGATTGACTATAATGCTGACAAAGTTATCACACCAATTTCTACAGACCGAAGTATTTTTCGTGAGTTAGATCAATAAACGATGACAAAAAAAGTACCATGAAAGGAGTAAACGGCCCGCCAGAGCGCGCCAGCTCTGGCCTTTCTCGCATGAACGAATGCCCACACAAACTTTCCCACTTTTGTGACGTCACTCAACTTTTGAAGTTGTATGACAAGTTATCTTGCTGCCGTCGAAACATATAAACCGACGGAATGCATTACCGACGAACTATCACGTCGGATTTACCGGTATGGACACCGAATTAGACACAACAGTTAATGGCAAGGTTCGGGCCATACGAGGTTTCCTCTCCTGAACCCTCCGTTTCACCTTCTTCGCCGCCGTTACAGGCAAGAAGATAGTCGCACCCGCTGCGGATATATAACAAACGATGAGGTTTACATGCGTAAAATTAAAGGGTTACGTTGGTACATGATCGCACTGGTGACCTTAGGCACCGTGCTGGGGTACCTGACGCGTAACACTGTGGCGGCAGCTGCGCCGACTCTGATGGAAGAGTTACACATCTCCACCCAACAGTATTCCTATATCATCGCGGCCTATTCCGCTGCCTATACCGTCATGCAGCCTGTCGCCGGCTACGTGCTGGATATTTTAGGTACCAAAATCGGCTATGCCTTCTTTGCTATCGCCTGGGCCGTGTTCTGCGGCTCTACCGCGCTGGCGGGAAGCTGGGGCGGTCTGGCGCTGGCGCGCGGCGCGGTGGGTGCCGCCGAAGCGGCAATGATCCCGGCGGGTCTGAAAGCCAGTTCCGAATGGTTCCCGGCGAAAGAGCGTTCTATCGCCGTCGGCTACTTCAACGTCGGCTCCTCTATCGGCGCTATGATTGCTCCACCGCTGGTGGTTTGGGCTATCGTTATGCACAGTTGGCAGATGGCCTTTATCATCTCCGGCGTACTGAGCTTTGCCTGGGCAATGGCGTGGCTGGTGTTCTATAAACACCCGCGCGATCAGAAAAAATTAACTGACGAAGAACGCGACTACATCATCGGTGGCCAGGAGTCTCATCACCAGACTAACAACGGCAAGAAAATGTCTCCGTGGCAGATTCTGCGTAACCGTCAGTTCTGGGGTATCGCCCTGCCGCGTTTCCTTGCCGAACCGGCATGGGGGACCTTTAACGCCTGGATCCCTCTGTTCATGTTTAAAGTCTACGGCTTTAACCTGAAAGAAATCGCCATGTTCGCCTGGATGCCGATGCTGTTTGCCGACCTCGGCTGTATTATCGGTGGATACCTGCCGCCGCTGTTCCAGCGCTGGTTTGGCGTGAACCTGATTGTTTCCCGTAAAATGGTCGTGACGATGGGCGCGCTGCTGATGATTGGCCCAGGGATGATCGGTCTGTTCACCAGCCCGTTCGTCGCTATCGCCCTGCTGTGCGTCGGCGGTTTTGCTCACCAGGCGCTGTCCGGTGCGCTGATCACGCTCTCTTCCGACGTATTTGGTCGTAACGAAGTGGCAACCGCGAACGGTATGACCGGCATGGCCGCATGGCTGGCCAGCACCATGTTTGCCCTGGTGGTTGGCGCGCTGGCGGATACTATCGGCTTTAGCCCGCTGTTCGCCGTACTGGCCATCTTCGATGTGCTGGGCGCGGTGGTCATCTGGACCGTACTGAAAAATAAATCTGCGGATGACGACAGCACTCCGCTGGAAACCAGTAAGCCTGCCACGCAAAGCTAGTTAAACGCGGGCTCCCCCCTCCCGAAGCCGCCTTGATGAAGGCGGCTTTTTCATTTCTTCTTGTGGTGAGAAGCGCGTAAAAGTGGTATAACAAATCCAATATTGTCGCCATCTCCCGGGAGCGAATATGGAAATCACTGAATCGCGTCGTTTGTATCAGCAGCTTGCCGCTGAGCTTAAGACGCGTATTGAACAAGGTGTCTACCTTGTAGGCGATAAGCTACCCGCAGAGCGGTTTATCGCTGACGAAAAAAGCGTAAGTCGTACCGTCGTTCGCGAAGCCATCATTATGCTGGAAGTGGAAGGCTACGTTGAAGTCCGCAAAGGTTCCGGTATCCACGTTATCTCCAATCATCCGAAACATCAGCAAATTGCCGATGAATCGCTGGAATTCGCCAATTATGGTCCTTTTGAGCTGTTGCAGGCCCGCCAGCTGATCGAAAGCAACATTGCCGAATTCGCCGCCACTCAGGTGACCAAGCAGGACATCATGAAGTTGATGGAAATCCAGGAAAAAGCGCGTAAAGAGAAGTGTTTTCGCGATTCCGAATGGGATCTTCAGTTTCATGTGCAGGTGGCGCTGGCAACGCAAAACACCGCCCTCGCCGCTATCGTGGAAAAGATGTGGACCCAGCGCGTACATAACCCGTACTGGAAAAAGCTGCATGACCATATCGACTCGCGTACCGTCGATAACTGGTGCGACGATCACGATCAAATTCTGAAAGCGCTGATTCGCAAAGATCCTCATGCGGCTAAGCTGGCCATGTGGCAGCATCTGGAAAATACCAAGCTGATGTTATTCAATGAAACCAGCGATGACTTTGAATTCAATGCCGATCGCTACCTGTTTGCCGATAATCCGGTAGTTCATCTCGATACGGCCGCCAACGGCGCAAAATAGCCCTTTATCTCCCTGCCGGGCAGCAACTCCTGCGCTGCCCGAAAAGCCCTCAGGGTAAGCAAAGCATATATAGTGTCAGCCTGTGTAAATACACTCGCCACCCTCCGCCGCAATCAGCAAAATCAGAATGCAACAAACTGCAATTTCTCTGACGTAAAGTCAGCGGGTTTGTTACAATTAGATGCATTTTGTCGTTCTGAGAGTAAGCTTTTGCTTACTTCACTTTTAAACAGGGAACCGTTCAGAGCGCAGTAGCGACCATAATCCAATAAGAAGCTATGTCGCCATGCATATGCCGCGTTCAGACGTGCCGTTAACCGATGTACCAGGAATCGTGAATGGAACTATTAACCCAATTATTGAATGCCTTGTGGGCTCAGGATTACGAAACTCTCGCTAATCCCTCCATGATTGGCATGCTGTACTTTGTCTTATTTATGATTTTATTCCTTGAGAACGGTCTGCTGCCCGCCGCCTTCTTACCAGGCGATAGCCTGCTTGTTCTGGTGGGCGTACTGATTGCCAAAGGCGCGATGGGTTTTCCACAAACGCTGCTGCTACTTACCGCGGCGGCAAGCCTGGGCTGCTGGCTAAGTTATATTCAGGGCCGCTGGCTGGGCAATACGCGTATCGTACAAAACTGGCTGTCGCATCTCCCTTCGCACTACCACCAGCGCGCGCATCATCTGTTCCATAAGCACGGGCTTTCCGCCCTGCTGATTGGCCGTTTTATCGCTTTCGTGCGCACGCTGCTGCCGACCATTGCCGGCCTGTCGGGCCTGAGCAGCGCGCGTTTCCAGTTTTTTAACTGGATGAGCGGGCTGCTGTGGGTGCTGATTCTGACTTCGCTGGGATATCTGTTGGGGAAAACGCCGGTATTCCTGAAATATGAAGATCAGCTGATGTCCTGCCTGATGCTGCTGCCCGTCGCGCTGCTGGTATTCGGCCTGATTGGCTCGCTGATCGTCCTGTGGAAGAAAAAATACAGGAGCCGGGGCTGACAATGGCGATAAAGCGCGCCTCTCTACGTCAGATAAGCTGGATGCTGGGCGGTTCGTTACTCCTGTGCGGCCTGTTCTGGCTCTGGCTCACCGTGCAGCAGCAGGAATCAACCCTGGCTATTCGTCCCGTTAGCCAGGGTATTAGCATGCCGGACGGTTTTTCCGTCTGGCACCATCTCGATGCCAACGGCATCCGTTTTAAGAGCATTACGCCACAGAATGACGGTCTGCTCATCAAGTTTGACTCCAGCGCTCAGGGAGCCGCCGCCAAAGAAGTTTTGGGTCGCGCTCTGCCGCATGGTTATATTATCGCTTTAGTGGAAGACGATGATTCGCCGACGGCCTGGATTTCCCGCCTGCGCGATACGCCACACAGATTCGGGTAATCAACGAAAATTCCGAATATTTTCACCCGGTTTGGTGATTTCCCGGTTTACTTACTATCATTAAGTTTGCGGAAGTCACCAGACTCACGTTTATCAACTGGATCGGGGTTATTCCCCCGCACAATGGAAGGTAGTATCCATGAAACACCGCATCGCTTTGCTCCTGGTTCTGTCATCACTTAGCGCCAGCGCCTTTGCCATCTCCCCTTGCCAGGAAAAAGAGCAGGATATCCAGCGGGAGATCAGCTATGCAGAAAAGCATAATAACCAGCATCGTATTGACGGTCTGAAAAAGGCGCTGAGCGAAGTGAAGGCTCACTGCAGCGACAGCCAGCTCAAAGCCGATCACCAGAAAAAAATCGCCAAACAGCAGGAAGAAATTGCTGAACGCCGCAACGACCTGCGCGAAGCCGAACAGAAAGGCGATGCTGATAAAATCAGCAAGCGCCAGCGTAAACTTGAAGAAGCGCAGCAAGAACTGAAAGAGCTGCAATCTCGCGAGTACTAATCGCTTAAGCAAGACCAATATGGACCACTTTAACAGGAGATAAACATGGCTAAAGATAACGTTGCAGAAGACCTGCGTGCGGAACTGAAGACGCTGGCTGATACCCTGGAAGAAGTGCTGAACTCCTCCACGGATAAGTCGAAAGAAGAGATCGGTAAGCTACGTAGTAAAGCTGAAAGCGCGCTGAAGGAAAGCCGTGTACGCCTGGGTGAAACCAGCGACGCTCTCATGAAGCAAACGCGAGAAACCGCTGCGCGTGCAGATGAATACGTCCGTGAAAACCCGTGGACCGGCGTGGGGATTGGTGCTGCCGTCGGGCTGGTGCTGGGTGTCCTGCTGACGCGTCGTTAATTATGGCGAATTCTAAAAGCACGCAAGGCCCCGGACAAAGCGTTTTCGGCATCGGTCAGCGCATCGTCACTTTGCTGGTTGAGATGGTGGAAACGCGCCTGCGCCTGGTCGTCGTGGAGCTGGAAGAGGAGAAAGCCAACCTCATCCAGCTATTCCTGATGCTCGGATTGACGCTGCTGTTCGCCGCGTTTGGTTTGATGAGCATGCTGGTTCTGATCATCTGGGCGGTCGATGCGCAATATCGATTAAACGTGATGATCGGCACCACGGCGGTTCTGCTGCTGGCAGCGCTCATTGGCGGTATCTGGACCTTACGCAAAGCCCGACGTTCAACGTTCCTGCGCTTCACGCGTCAGGAGCTGGCAAACGACCGCGCATTGCTGGAGGACGATAAGCCATGAGCCGCGAACAGCAGGAACGCGAACGACAAAAAGCGCTTTTGCTGCGCCTGATCCAACAGCAGCGGCTGGACCTTAGCGCCAGCCACCGCCATTGGCTTGAGGCAACTGCGCCCATTGATCGCGGCTGGAATACCCTGCTGAATCTGCGTTCATGGGCAATGGTCGGCAGCGGCCTCGTGGCAATATGGTCAGTTCGTCATCCGCGCTTTTTGATGCGCTGGGCAAAACGCAGCCTCGGTATCTGGAGCACCTGGCGGATGGCCCGCAATCTGCTGCGCCAGTCGTCATCACGCTGAGGCTAATGTTCATAGCGGAATGATATAAGCCGGGTCAGGCGCCAGCCGCCTCCCGGCATCATGAGCAGATCTGCTTCCTCCTTGAATTTCATGACAGCCGCATCGCTTCTCCTTTCTTCTTTTCTCATCTCCAGCGCCGCTATAGCGGTTCTTCTATTCATTTGGTTTATCAATAATCACTCAGAATCTTTGAAGAAGATCTACAGTTTTCCTTGCTAACAATTCCGTCACGGCCCCGCTAATATTCACTCCATCGACAGCAACCCCGCGTAACACGCTGGATTACTTTGAAAAACAAAATCGCCGCCCTTTGGGTTTTCTGGAGTAGGAAATGAAAAAATTAGAAGATGTTGGTGTACTGGTAGCGCGCATTCTGATGCCCATTCTGTTCATTACCGCAGGTTGGGGAAAAATTACCGGGTATGCGGGTACACAACAATATATGGAAGCCATGGGCGTCCCTGGGTTTATGCTGCCGCTGGTGATCCTGCTTGAATTCGGCGGCGGTCTGGCAATCCTGTTCGGTTTCCTGACCCGCACTACCGCGCTGTTCACCGCCGGCTTCACCGTGCTGACCGCGTTCCTGTTCCACAGCAACTTTGCTGAAGGCGTGAACTCGCTGATGTTCATGAAAAACCTGACCATCGCGGGCGGCTTCCTGCTGCTGGCTATCACCGGTCCAGGCGCCTTTAGTATCGACCGCGTACTGAATAAAAAGTGGTAAGCGCACTATACTGAATAAATATAAAGCGAGGAGACATCTCCTCGCTTTTATTATCTATGCCCTAAATAATTCGAGTTGCAGGACAAAACGGTTAACCGTTTTGAACAGCGCTTGCGCTGGCCCTGAAAGGGTGAGCGAGGAAAGCCAACGCACAAGCAACTTGAAGTATGACGGGTATAAAGGAGGAAATAATGGGACAATTAGTTGACGGCGTCTGGCACGACACCTGGTATGACACCAAATCCACCGGAGGGCGATTTAAGCGTTCTGTTTCCGCCTTTCGCAACTGGTTAACCGCCGACGGCGCGCCGGGCCCAAGCGGCGAAGCCGGATTCGCTGCGGAGAAAGATCGCTATCATCTGTACGTTTCTCTTGCCTGCCCATGGGCGCATCGCACTTTAATTCTGCGTAGCCTGAAAGGGCTGGAGCCGTTTATCTCCGTCTCCGTGGTTAATCCCTTGATGTTCGAGAACGGCTGGACTTTCGACGATAGCTTCCCGGCAGCCACCGGCGATACGCTCTACCAGCACGAATATCTTTATCAGCTTTATCTGCATGCCGATCCCCACTACAGCGGGCGCGTTACGGTGCCGGTGCTGTGGGACAAAAAGCAGCACACCATCGTCAGCAATGAGTCGGCGGAAATCATCCGCATGTTTAATACCGCCTTCGATGGGCTGGGCGGCCGCGCAGGAGATTACTACCCGCCTGAGCTGCGCGATCAGATTGATGAGCTGAACGGCTGGATCTACGATAATGTGAATAACGGCGTCTATAAAGCCGGGTTCGCCACCAGCCAGCAGGCCTATGATGAAGCGGTTGATGCAGTGTTTACCGCTCTGGAGCGTCTGGAGCAAATCCTTGGCCAGCATCGTTTCCTGACGGGTAACCAACTGACGGAAGCTGATATTCGCCTGTGGACCACCCTGGTTCGTTTCGATCCGGTGTACGTGACCCACTTTAAATGCGACAAACGCCGCATCAGCGATTACCTCAACCTGTATGGCTTCCTGCGCGATATCTACCAGATGCCGGGCATTGCGGAAACGGTGGACTTCGCCCATATCCGCAACCATTACTACCGTAGCCATAAAACCATCAACCCGACCGGGATTATCTCCGTTGGTCCGCAGCAGGATCTTAACGAACCTCACGGCCGCGATCTTCGTTTCCGCTAGGCAATTGGGCGCGATTTGCTGCGCCCAATAATTCACAAAACAAATATTTACCATCATTTCATTCACGTCTATTCTTATTTCGATCGCTTTAAAAACAAGTGATTGACGGTTAACAGAGGCGTAGAAATGGACTGGTATCTTAAAGTATTAAAAAACTACATTGGATTTGGCGGCCGCGCCCGGCGCAAAGAGTACTGGATGTTTATTCTGGTCAACATCATCCTCACCGGCGTACTCAGCATCATTGATAAGATGCTGGGATGGCAGCGCGCCGGAGGAGAAGGGATTCTGACCACTATCTATGGCGTGCTGATATTCTTACCGTGGTGGGCCGTGCAGTTCCGTCGATTGCGCGATACCGACCGCTCGGCATGGTGGCTGTTATTGCTGCTGATTCCCGTTATCGGCTGGCTGGTGATCCTGGTATTCAATTGCCAGAACGGCACCCCAGGAAATAATCGCTTCGGGCCGGATCCTAAACCGACTTCTTACTAACGATGCGCCCCTCGACAAAAAAGGGGCGCATTTTGTTTTATCTTCCCATAAACAGCTTCGGGATTTCCCGCAGACACCATGACTTCGCCTCACCCATGCTGTCGCGACGCCAGGCCATAATAATGTCGATCTCGTTGCTGTATTCCGGACTGACCACCCGCAGACGCCCTTCGGCAATATCCTGCTCTACGAGCGGATACGGCATCGTCGCAACGCCCAATCCTGCCAGCAGCGCCTGACGCTTATCTTCGATGGTGCTCACGGTTAACCGCGGTTGTTTATCGAGCAGCTGCACGGTCAACACCGGGCGCTCGCGGGCGGTATCCGCGACCGCCACGCCGCGGTACTTAACGCGCGTAACTTCAGAAAGCGGCTCCGGCTCCTGGTGAATAGGATGATCCGGCGCGGCTACATAGACGCTCATCACCGAATAGAGCTTGCGGGAGTTGATTTCCGAAGAGGAGCGAAAATGCATATCCGGCGCAACGACAATATCCGCCCGCCCCTGCTCAAGGCGTTCCCATGCCCCGGCCAGTACTTCGGTAATAATCGACAGTTGAGTATTCGATTTGGTCGCCAGCTTTTCAATTAAAGGAAAAAGGTCGGTGGTGGGCACCAGCGCCTCGGTGACGATAGTGAGGTGCGTTTCCCAACCGCGCGATAGCGCTTCGGCATCCGTCGTCAGCTTATCGGCCGCCTCCAGCAGTACGCGCCCGCGCTCCAGCAACATTCGGCCCACGTTAGTGAATTTTGTTCGATGACCTGAACGGTCAAACAGCACGACGTCCAGCTCCTCTTCCAGCTTTTGCATGGTATAGCTCAGCGCTGAAGGCACCCGACCCAGCTCATCGGCCGCCGCCGCAAAGCTTCCGCGTCGGTCAATTGCATCCATAACGCGCAATGCTTCCAGCGTTAATGCTCTCTCTTTAGCCATCGCAGTCTCATTCAGGAAATTTGAATATACCGGGCAGAATATCTGGCTAACAATACAGCGTCCATACCTTTACCATTGATTTAGTGTAAAGAGAGGTCAAGAAGATGATTACAACCCGAACAGCCAAACAGTGCGGTCAAGCAGACTTCGGCTGGCTGCAGGCCCGCTACACCTTTTCCTTTGGCCACTACTTCGACCCTAAATTGCTGGGCTACGCATCGTTGCGCGTGCTCAATCAGGAAATTCTGGCGCCCGGCGCGTCGTTTCAGCCGCGGACCTACCCGAAAGTCGACATTCTGAACCTGATTCTGGAAGGTGAAGCGGAATACCGCGACAGCGATGGCAACCATATTCAGGCAAAAGCCGGCGAAGCGCTGCTGATATCAACTCAGCCTGGCGTAAGCTACAGCGAGCATAACCTGAGTAAAGATCGCTCGCTGACGCGAATGCAGCTGTGGCTGGATGCCTGTCCACAGCACGAAAACCCGCTGGTGCAAAAAATCGCTATCGCCGCCGGATCGCAGCAGCTGCTGGCTTCGCCGGACGGCAGCCAGCATAGCCTCCAGCTGCGCCAGCAGGTATGGATCCACCATATCGACCTGGCGAAAGGCGAGCAGCTTAACGTGCAGCTTCACGGCCCCCGCGCCTACCTGCAGTCGATTCACGGTACGGTGCATGCGCGGGTGCAGGAAGAAGAGAAGCAGGCTCTGACCTGCGGCGATGGCGCTTTTATTCGTGACGAAGCTAACATTACCCTCGTTGCTGATACGCCGCTGCGCGCTTTGCTGATAGATTTACCAGTGTAACAACGGCAGTAAGGGAGTATGTCAGTGGGCAAGAAGAAAACAAAAAAAGTGGCGCTATCGGCGCAACAGCCGCAATCGGAAACCGTCACTACGATGAGTTTTGGCTATGAAGAGATGTTAAGCGAGCTGGAAGCGATCGTCGCGGAAGCGGAGATTCGGCTCCAGGAAGAAGAGAGCGTCGCCTGATGCAAATATCGGCCCCGGGCGCGGGGCCGATGGATTTACTCACTCAGCTCCTGAGCTAAGTCTTTTTGTACCTGCTTACGCTGTTCTGGCGTCAGCACCTGGTTCACATCAAAATAGTACTTCACGCGATAATAGCGAGCCTGCTGCTCTACCTGGCTAAATGCCGCCAGCTGATCTTTGACCGCCTTTTCGTTCCATTTTCCAGAATCAATAACCTCAAACAACACGCCGTCTTTAATATCTTTCTGGGAAATCTGCTGAACGTTTTTTTCCAGCTGCTGATGCAGGCTTTTAATTTTTGTTATCTGATCGTTAGTCAGTTTTAAGTGCTGGACAATCGGGTCCTGCGCCGGAGCGGGTGCAGCCTTAACATCCGCAGCCTGAGCCGCCATGGAGAACCCAGTGGCGAGAGCGGCTGTTAATGCAATGCGGGTCATTAATTTCATTGTTGTATCCTGATTAATTATCGTCGATGTGGCGGTCTATTATTTTTCAGAAGCTAATGACGAAATGTAAGAAATAGTACGTATAAATGTAGTTAAATCAGCAACATATAATAAATACGAATGCTATAATTCAATTCATTTATTTAAAATATATAAAACCAGGCGAGGAGAATGCATGGCCGTATGAGTCATCATGCGGTTGATGGCAGCCCGGTTTCCCACATACTGCCCGCGTTCTTTGTTCAAACCCGAAGCCAGAAGCAAAAACCCCCGCCATTGCTGACGAGGGTTTTCTTTGAATGTGGAAGCTGACCGTTAAGGCGGCTTCGTTCAACCATACGTCAGGCATCTGCGGCGCTGGGGTTGTCTTGTGTCGCAGACTGTATCTCACTTTGTGTAGCAGATAAAGTCAGTTAACAAACAAAAAAACTCGCAGGGACGAAACCAGCTACTCTGCTGAAATTGAAACAAATATTGATTTTGAAAGGTCGTCATTTGAGGGTGTAGATAAAAATCAGCTATGCGCGAGAACTGGAGTTTCACTGCCGGTTGGCTTAACAAACATCGCAGCATGTCAATGAGCTGGGAGAAAGCCAGTAAGAAAATAAATATGAAGCCGTAATGACTTTTCGATAATCACTTCTTGATTTTGTCATAATATTTATGTTGAAATCATGAAGTGAAACTACCGGAGAGACTTTCATGACCATGCCTTACTGTATCCTGCATACCGAAGCTGATTCAGATGTTGTACTTAATGGACTGGGCTTTTCAGAAAACGATATTCATGCTGCTCTGACATCTGCTTTGTACGAGCGCCGCAAATCCAGCAAGCTTCACCCCGCTGTCGATGCAGGATTCCGTTTCTGGAGTGAAATGGTTGCCGCGACACGCCGTGTACTAATTGGTAAGGGTAACGGCTGGTCCCCTGAAGTGGTCAAGCGAATGGAAATGGTCGCTAACTCAGCGAGGGGGGTTAATCTGATTATCACCTCGGGTGATAGACACACCGGGCGTCCTGATGGATTGCCGAAAACGAAGAATGCCAAAGGTGAGGCAACGCGCTCGATTGTTCACAACAATCCTGGCACAATTGATATGTTCCAGACGGATGCTTTGTATTCAGGCAAATCTGAAATCACTCCGATAGATAGCACTCGCACCTATATCGTCCTGTACTATTATGATGCGGCTAACAAAGAGGTTCGCTGCGAGGTGTCTTATCCGGTAGGAATGGTGAATCAGGACGGATTTGCCCGCGTAAGCGCATGGAGTGAGCGTATTATTTTGAGTCCTCTGCCATTTGAAGGTGCGGATATTTTCCCTGATGAGGATTTCAATGATGACATATCAATTACTGTTGAAAGCAAATGAGTAACCCTGTTGATGACGGTAAACGTCTTTTTAATCCATCCCGGCTCAAGCTGGCACGGATCAGACGCAAACTGACCCTAAAAGAACTGGCAGAAAAGATGGGACTTTCCAGCCGTATTGTAATTGAGTACGAAAAAGCCTATTGCCTATACGAACCCACGCCAGAGACGGTCCAGGCGTACGCCAGGGCTCTGAAATACCCAGAGTCCTTTTTTTTCGGGGATGACGTTGAAGCAATCGATCCACTGACGGTTTCATTCCGTTCTTTGCGCACGACAAAAGCCGCCGACCAGCATGCGGCAATTGGGGCTGGTGCGCTGGGAGTTATGCTGAGCGAGTATTTCAGCACCCGTTTCACCCTGCCGCAGCCTGAATTGCCGAATCTTCGTGGAAGTGAGCCTGAGATCGCTGCTCAGGCGGTGCGTGAAGCTTGGGGTATTGGCAAGAAGAGCATCACCAACGTTGTTCATCTTCTGGAGAAGCACGGCGTTAAGGTGTTCTGGCTCTCGGAGGAAACGGCGAGTATCGATGCATTTTCGTTCTGGAAAGATGATGTCCCTTACATCTTCCTGAACACTCGTAAATCAGGTGAACGCAGTCGTTTCGATGCGGCACATGAACTCGCTCACCTGGTGCTCCACCGTCATGGTGACGTCAAGGGACAAGATGCAGAGCGTGAAGCGGATGCTTTTGCGTCAGCATTTCTGATGCCCCTGGAAAACGTGATGGCGGTTAAGATGACGTTGCCGACGTTCGACAAAATCGTGCAATTGAAATCGCTCTGGAAAGTCTCGGCGATGGCTCTGATTGTCAGAATGCGAAATCTGAACATGCTTACAGAATGGCAGTACAACAGTCTGATGCGCGATGCGACGGCAAAGGGGTATCGAACCGGTGAGCCCGGAGGAATTGAGCGTGAAAGATCGCTCATTATTGAAAAAATGATGACCGCTCTGGCTGGTAACGGCATTAATCTGACTCAATTGAGTGATGAGCTTAACGTGCCTCTTGATGAGCTGAGTAGCCTGCTTTACGGTGTGGCGGCAATTAGTGGTGGTAATAGCGGAACATCAAGTTCACTGTCAAAGGCCTCTCTCCGTCTGGTGTGAAAAGCTATAAGCCGTTAGAGACCGTCTTTAGCGGCTTATTATTGATCGCCAATGGGCTCGCCGCAGTCATCCTTCTGAGCAATAACCTTCATTTTCAATGTTCGACGCACTCTTATCCATAATTTATTCACTTTCGACCGTGTTGAAACTTTTGCTATACGGGCAATGTTTCGACTTCGTGACGTAGGTAAAGGTGTAAATACTGTTGGAATAGACACATAAGGTTTGCCCGTTCGCCGTGGTTGACTGCTCCGGGTTGCTCATAGTTATACGCCCGGCATTGGCACTGAACGCAGCAAGAATAAGTCCCATCAACAACACTCTTCTTACCATCTCTAAACCTCCATTGAAGTTGATTTCTGCCGCCTTCCTGCAAGCGGTGTATGTAGGATGCATCTCAGTTATTGATCTATAAAAACGATCGATAATATAATTTCGATCGATAAAATCTATTATTAATTTTAACGGTCAAGTCTGCATACAGGAAGAAGTATGAAAAAAATTATTGTCTTACCTCTGTTGCTCTGCTCTTTCTCATCCGTAGCTAGTGGAGCGGTCTCGGGCGAAATTCAGCCATATCCTGATTACCTGTCTGCCTATGTCAAAACGCTTGTTACAGCCAGTTGTGATCAGGTCCTTTCAGATGATGGAAAGAACTCCATTGATAGAGCCATCAAGTCCATCAGCGCTAGCGCCACCAAAGGAATGACTACCGACACGGAAAGTTACTACGCTGTTTACAATTCAATCGTTTTTGGGGCTGAGATGGGGGATAAGCTGAAAAATGCCAAGAAACAGAAAATGATTCTGTCAACGAAAGACAAAATTGGAATAGATAGTTGCGGTGGTGTTGGTGCTTATGCATTGATACAGAAAGATTTTAGAAAGATGACCCTCGCGGGGCTAATGCCTTTAGCTCCGCAAGCAGGTGTCGCAAAGTCAAAGGCGACAACTTCAGACGAAAGCGTGTATCGAACTACGGCGAAAGCTCTAGCTGAACTTTATAAAGCTAACGAGGTTGCAGCTGATGACAAAATTGGTGGTCGTAAGGTGGAAGTAACCGGAACTGTTCAGGACATAACAAAAAATTTCGCGAATGATGTAGTCCTTAAACTTGAAAGCGGTAACCGCTTTATGCCTGTCAGCCTGAGTATGTCTGATTCAGAAAAGACGAAGGCGTCGAAGCTGATAAAGGGGCAAAAAATCACCATAACCTGCGAAAAGATGCAGCTTTTCATCGGTGCTCCGTCTGGCGGCAACTGCACCTTTAACTAATCTGTCATACGGTCTGCGGGGTAAATTCCCGGCGACTTACCCACTTCCCCCGCCGAGCAGATTCGAGAAGTACCCCCAGCAGAGCCGCAGCCCGAAGTCAAATATCACTGAGGATTGTCTGAACGGTCAGGCAGAAGCTTTTCACTATTGGAAGTGGTTGTATTATTTTCACAAATATCAATTGCATACCATTAAATTGATGTGTAAGCAGCGTCTGATTGATGGAAAATCGAGGAGGTTCATGTTATGAATCAGTGTGGTAAAAAAAGCATTCTCAGTAACACTTTATCGGCACAGTGATTGGAAAATAAACATAATTAAGGAACAATAAGTGGCTATTAAACTCTCAGTCATTAACTTCAAGGGTGGTGTAGGTAAATCTACATTGACATTCCACCTCGCAGCATATCTTGCACAATCATCAAAAGTACTGGTTATTGATGTCGATCATCAGTCAAGTCTGTCTATAGTAATGATGGGAGGTGCCTTGTGGAACCAAGCAGTCGAAAACAGAGAAACATGCAATACTATTTTTGAGTCTTTTTGCAATCGAAAAGTTACGATGCCGGGGCGAGAAATCATCCATGAGAACATTCTGCATCAGCGAAGCCCCAATTATGATTTCTATCCTAATCTTGACTTAGTACCTGCTCAATTTGAGCTTGACGACACGGAAATTGAGATGGCATCGACAACTATGGGATCTGCTATGTTGTCAGAATGGCACAAGCGAACTCTTTTAGCTGAGTGGCTTGATAGCGTCGAAGCCGATGAATATTATGATTACATCATATTCGATTGCCCCCCCGCGACCAAACTCGTCAGCCAGAATGCCTTAGCTGCCAGTGATTATTTTGTTGTTCCTGTTATACCTGATGCGATGTCAAGCCGTGGGGTTACGCATTTTAGGGTACTGGTAGAAAACAAAATTGATAAGAAATTGGAGTTTTTACGAGCTGGCTCATCAGTTGCACCGAAAGATGTCCCTAAGGCATACTGCCCTCAAACCAAGCTAGCAGCAATTGTTCCATTCATGGCGAAACCGGCTGGGAATGCAGCTTCTGGGCTGACAAATATTCATACCGAACAACTGGAAGCCCTTAAGCGAAAGTGGCAGCACGATTTGATTAAGCCTATCGTTAAGCACATGACAGGAGTAGCTGAAGCTATAGATGCGGGCTGGCCCGTCTGGACTGCTTATCAAACCCCAAACATTAAAAAAGTCATACCTATGATGAGATCCACATGTGAAGCTGTTAAGAGGAGGTTATTGCCTTGATCTCCTCCAAAAAATTGGTTGATCAAATAAAAGAGTACAAAGAAGTACTTCTTTTGATGGAAAAAAACCTTAATTATATTGAGGCAATAGGTGTGGATAAATCACACCTGCAAACTTATCGCCGAATCCTGAATCATCTGATTGCTAAAAATCCCGTTGAGATTCAGTCCATCCTTGAGAGCGGATTAACTAAAGGGAAATCGTTAAAAAAATCACCAAGTCAATTTATTGATAAAGAAATCAAAAAGTTAGATAAGGATGAGATCAAAACACTTCTTGGAACACAAAAGTTAACGCGATCAACATTAGAACGTATGGCAGTAGTACGTTTTGGTGTGCCTCAAGGTTCGTTGTCTGTATTGCGCACCCGTGATGCACTTATTCAGAAGATCCTCACATTATTATCACATGAGGATACTCATGAGGCGATATCTCAAGCTGCACTTGGCTCTGAGGCAATCGATCCAACCAAGAAAGATTAGATTTTGTTGTAACCACTGAAGACGTTTATCAAGCCTTAAAAGGAGCTAATCTTAAGAAAAAACAAACGATTAACTCCTTTTGGTTTTGAGTAATGTCAATCAATTTTTCTTTATCTAAATCTCACATGAGTAGACACAGTTGATACTTACCGCAGATGTTCGAATTTAGTATCTAAATGATGTTGTTTTAACTTATTTGATACTGTATCGTTAATGTCATCAATATGAGACTTTGAGGCAGAGATGAAAACTTTCGGATATGTACGGGTAAGTAGCAAAGATCAGAATGAAGCGCGTCAAGTTGAAGTGCTGGCGACGCAGGCTGACGAGATTTTGATCGATAAAGCCAGCGGTAAGGATGCAGACAGACCAGCCCTAAAAGAGCTAATGAGTAAAGTTCGTCCTGGCGACACGGTTCGAGTTAAAAGCGTTGACCGCTTGGCACGTAATACCCGCGATCTGCTGGAGATTCTGGAGGAACTGACCACAAATGGTGTAAGGGTTGAGTTTATCGATAATCACATGGTGTTTGATGATTCACCCACCAGCAAATTTATGATCACAATGCTCGGAGCCGTCGGTGAACTGGAGCGCTCTTTTATTCGCCAACGCCAGAATGAAGGCATCAAGATCGCGAAGGCGAAAGGTGTATTCAAAGGGCGACAAAAAGATGACGAGATCCGCAGGAAGGTCGCTGAGTATTTGGCTAAGGGGACATACTCCAATGAAGAAATTTACAAGCTGGTGGGGTGTGGGCGGGCTACATTTTTCCGGATCAAAAAAGAACTGAATGAAGCACCGTTGTGATATTTCCTTCGCCGAAGAACCGAACGCAGCATTGCTGCGTCGGTTGTATAATTACCACATGGGGATCAGTTACTGATATCTGTTCCAGTTATCCACGAGCCATTGCCAGACATTCTTATGACTACGCACTTCGCCGGGTAGATGGTTCTTGATCAGCCTTTCTGCTTTGAGTGCTGGCGATTTGGTATCCCAATTACTTGCATGAGCTAAGCGGTTAAGGAACGAAAGAACCTCATATCCTTCATGGCGGTTAAGCAATGTACTATCCGGTTTTCCCGTTATACGCGGGTCATCGGGAGATAATGCTGACCATGCGTATTGAAATTGAAGGTCGCTTCTGTTTAAAAGTGCCATAAAACCTCCTGAGTAAAAACTTCAAGTAGACGATATGTTCTTTTACGGGCTACTTCTTCGGATCGAAGTATACCCACCTACCCGATAGTATCTCCTTGCATCAAGTGAATGAATTGAATAAATCAGGGTTTGTGACGCTTGCGGGAAAAGTTCTCTCAAGATGTTAGAACGTGATCTTCGCGATGTGCGGGGCTTTTTTGTCTCTATTTCAACCATTTGATCCGGGAAAGTGCGAAGCCTGTACCAGAAGCCGGAGATTGAACAGATTGAAAAAATTTTCGCAACGATGAGAATAATGCGCTATATTTAAAAGTTAACCTGACAATGATAAGGAAAGGCATCGTTAAACGCTACATGCGCCATTGTGAGCGCTTTTTGTGGTGTGGGTAATGCGAAGGTACTGCCCTTGAACTTGAAGGTCATAGCGGGCTTTATACAAAGGATTTCGCGATCATGGTTTTTTGTTTCGAAGCTGCGAGGTCGAATGAACCTTGTCACCTTTGCCCGTCTGATATTTCCCGCGCTCCTTTGCCAGGTACGACAACCAGAGGATTGGCCCCTCAAGGGTTTCCGGTTTATCTCGTTCGATAACATAGTATTTCGTGTATCTGTCGTTTGATTTTGGGAACTCCAACAGCGTTGGCTCACCTCCTGACAGACTCGTCCAGATTTCCGTAATAGCGCCAGCAATGCCACTTGTTGGCGTTCCAAGTCGTTTTACCTGCCGGTGCGGAAGGGCTATCCAGCAATGGTAATGTACCTGTTTTGCCATTTCTTTTTCCCGCACCCAGCCGTAAGCGAAGTTGAGGATCGGATCTGCAACTCCTTCAGGTCTACGAAATTTCGATTTCAGCCGCTCGCGTAGTTTCTTGAATAGCTGGCTTACCCATTCGTTGGAGGTGTCTACGGGTGTGCCTGCTGGTAAGCGAAGATCAAAGCGGGTGAGGTAAACACGACTATAAGAACTCAGTATTGCGTCAAGCTCTGCGGCTATCGGGGTAAGGATATCTAACCGAACACCGGATTCGGCTGTAGTATTGACGGGATAGAGGTAGCCGTTATGGAAAAATTTGTCGCCCGTGATGACCGGATAGCGCCCGTGATCGTGGACAACTGTTCTGTAAGGCGTGGTTTGTGGTTGTGCTAACTGTGTAGGGGGTAATTCTGTTTGTGTCTGTTGTTGCAAGGCTCCTCCTCTGACTGTTTACATGAATACTCTCTCGTGTGCTTGTATACGTGTACATACGTATAAGTTATTACCATCAGACCACCGGAAATGGGCAGCCACAGCCACGGGCAAAACCCGCGCCGTTAAAGGCACTACAGGCAATCTCAGTAGTGTGTATTTTTTCGTAAGAAGTTTACATGGCGAAAAAATCCAATATAAAGCATACGCTAAATTCCGGAAAGGTGCAAAAATTATTTTATTCGGCGGTATTTTTCCGGCTCTGCATCGGCAAGTTCTTTCGCTTTGGCAATGGCGCGTTTCAACGCTACTTCATCGATAATGTGAACGGGACATTCGCGCGGTGTCTTTGTTGTCATGCTTTAACTCCGTTCAGGAGAGTGCGTAAGCGATCCCGCATTGCGGCCTGCTCTGCCTCTGCTTGTTTCTCGGCTTTCCGCTGCGAGTCCTCGGCGGCTTGTTGCATCAATTCATCGATCTCGCGCTCCATGCCTGAAAACAGTTCATTGGTATATGAGTCGGAGACCTTGGATCGTAGTTCTTTGAGTTCTGTTTCGATCAGTGGGGCAGGTTTTTGCAAAGTAACGGAAATCATCGATGGATTGGCAAGCACTGAAGCAGGCCCAGAAAGATGAAACCGCCAGCCCTCAAGGATCAGCGCCTGGAGCCTGTCCACCAGCCGCGCCGGAATGTCTGCAAAGCTCTGGAACTTGTTATAACGGGCTTCGGCGTTTTCAATTCGGCGCTGCAAAACTTCTGGGTTTGGTTGGTATTTTGCAGCGATCTTATCGATAAAAATCTGCAATTCTGGGTCAATCTGGTTAGATAGTTCTTTCTTTGTTGTCATGCTGGGTCTCCGTATCGGTAATAAATGGGCGTAAGGGTTCGCTGGCTTTGGTGATGTGCGCCAGTCGTTACCGCTTTGCGATGGTTTCTATGGTCTATCAGTAAGCGCCGTTGAAAGTCTGGTTGCAGGTCGGACAGTAGTTTGCTCGTCCTACGGTGACAAGAAACCACCTGCAAACGCTTGCACGATCAACGATAAAATCCACCAGCCCGAAATCAGCGAACATCGAAAGATTTCGATGTACTGTTGAAAGCGGCAGGTTTACCAACTCTGACAGGTTGAAGGCCGTAAGTGGGATCTGGTTTTGCGTCAGGTGGTGAAGAAGGTTGATCCGGGCGGTCGTCAGAGTCAACCCGGACTTCCTGAGAATGCTGACCAGCGTTTTACGTTCTTCTGAGGAAGGCGGTGAAAAAGCTGGTAGCGTTAAGGCAAAGCACAAAATGACCTCTCAATAAGTTATTCATTATAAGAAGTATTTTATCATAAAACCATTCAAATGGGAATAATTATCATTTAAAACCAATCAACACTATCAACTACTGGAAGCAAGTCAGAAACTTTCATCTTGCCTGTATAAACCTTAGTTTGCCCCTGGTTTGAATGCTCATGGCCGATTGTCTGCTGAACAAGCGTGAGGGTATGTTTTGCCTGAATTTCAGTTACGAAAGTGTGGCGTAAGCTGTGAACAATGCGCCTGTTTTTAAAATCGTCAAGATAATCAATATTCAATTGCTCACGTATCGCGTGGAACAACCGGGTTACCTGACTTCGATTAGTAATCTCGGGAAATAAGTAAGCATCTGGCTTTTTGCCATCCAGATATAGCAAGAACCCCATGTCAAGAAGACGCTTTGCGATAGGAACCTGTCGAATCCCTGCCTCAGTTTTACTATCCCCGATCATTATGTAATGCCTCTGGCTATCCTCGTCCAACCGCACATCGGAAACTTTCAGTTTTGCGATTTCAGAGCGTCTTGCGCCAGTGTACGCCAATAGCAAAAAACCCCATTTATTCCACCCTTCCAAAGTCGCAAAGTGACATACTAATTTTCGCATTTCTGCTCGAGTGTAATAACCATAGCTGTGGCTTTTAGCTTGGTACGTAACGTTAAGTGTTGGTGATGATTCAAGAATATCCTCTTCTTTAGTCAGGTAGGTTGAAAACAACCCCTGACACAGTTTCAGATAATCTTTGACCGTTTTGGATGAAACCAGATCTTCTTCTGGGACTTCATCCAAGTCCAAAAATTGCTGGATCGTCATCCGGTTATAAGGCCTCTTATTCTGACGAGGTAAACCTTCAACTACCTCAAGCAGGTTTTTAATATCACGTCGAGAAATGTCAGAAACTTGAGTGTCAGCCCCCAAAACCGCCTCTATCACTTCATAGTATTTTTCATTCCCCTGCCGAATCTTGGGAGTCCAGTCCGACTTATATTTTACAAAACCCTTCCATGCCTCAGATAGCGACAAAGAAGGGGTCTGTGGTTCTTCAGGCTTAGCAGCTTGACCGGGAACATAATCACTTTCTGGTCGCATAGAGTTAACGATCTGGCGATAATCTGAATGCCGTTGATCCATAAAGGCTATATGTGCATCGCAGTAATGTCTCCAAAGGAGATCGTACTCTGAGGCCAAATAATCGATTTCATCCGCCATGCCCGTAAGATCAAACTGGCTACCAAGTTGCTCTATGACTGAATCTGTCGACAGCGGTTCAACATCTTGTTTAAAAGTTCCATCAAGTAGCAGCCCAAAATCAGGCGCATTACGTTTTTCACGAGCCAATGAACCGGATTCTCGCAGGATGCTACGTACAGTTGAGGGAATTTTTTTTGCTGCGGCGTAAAAATCCGCCTGAATTTTAAGCAAATAACGATCAATATCGTCTTGTTCTAACTTCTTCATTTTCTGCACTATGTCCAATAATTGGGCTGGCTCCATTTTGGACGATTTTACAAAAGAAATGAACATAGAGAGACGGGAAGATATAAATCTTGCTCTGCTGGCTGAATCGCAGCCCAGAGACACGCGGAACAAACCGCCTGAAGGT
Organism: Klebsiella sp. HMSC09D12; assembly: GCF_001808475.1. Lineage (NCBI taxonomy): Bacteria > Pseudomonadati > Pseudomonadota > Gammaproteobacteria > Enterobacterales > Enterobacteriaceae > Klebsiella > Klebsiella sp. HMSC09D12. Next base: position 188,881 of record NZ_KV793492.1, read on the forward strand.
AGTCTGAAATGAAGGCAGTAGCGGTTGCCACGCTTTAGGATATTCGGGATGGAACAGCCGTTGGTGTGCCTCGTCTGTATCACAGTCTGTGTCACATTTTCACCTATTAAGGCCTGAGACACACCAACGTATTGTTTTAGAAGAAGTTGAAGCTGACCGTTAAGCCGGGTTCTGTCGTGGACAGTCATTCATCTAGGCCAGCAATCGCTCACTGGCTCAAGCAGCCTACCCGGGTTCAGTACGGGCCGTACCTTGTGAACCCCTATTTGGCCTTGCTCCGGGTGGAGTTTACCGTGCCGCGAACTGTTACCAGACGCGCGGTGCGCTCTTACCGCACCCTTTCACCCTTACCTGATCCCACTTGCGTGGGCCATCGGCGGTTTGCTCTCTGTTGCACTGGTCGTGGGCTTGCGCCCCCCAGGCGTTACCTGGCACCCTGCCCTATGGAGCCCGGACTTTCCTCCCCTCCGCCCGTCTCCCCCGAAGAGGACGACGACGAAGCGGCGACTGTCTGGTCAGCTTCGGCGCGAAGTATAGAGGGTTTACCGACGGTTGTCATCCTTCCGTCGCCATCCCAACCTGCAATGTCGCCGCAATATTACGCGACGCATGATAAATATTGTCCGCCGCGCCGCGAAACGCCTCTTCGAGCGTCGTTACGCTGGTCAGCACGCTAAACACCGCATCAATCCCATACTGGTGAACCACACCGACGTCCCGGGTCAGACTACCGGCGATGCCAATCACCGGCTTATGATACTTTTTCGCCACGCTTGCCACGCCAACCGGCACTTTACCGTTAATACTCTGGCTATCCAGCCGACCTTCGCCGGTCACCACCAGCGAACAATCAAGGATATGCTCTTCCAGGTTCAGCGCCTGGGTCACGATTTCAATCCCGCTGCGTAATTCAGCCTTCAGAAACGCCATCAGCGCGGCACCCATACCGCCCGCCGCGCCCGCACCGGCAACCTGCTTCACATCGACATGCAGATCGGCCTTAATAATATCGGCATAGTGCGCCAGATTGCTGTCCAGCTCGCGGATCATCGCTTCGGTAGCCCCTTTCTGCGGGCCAAAAATTCTTGACGCGCCGCTATCGCCGATCAGCGGGTTGGTGACATCGCAGGCGACCCGAATAGCGCAATCATGCAGTCGGGCATCAAGACCGGAGATATCTATCGAATTGAGGCTACACAGACTACCGCCGCCGTTGCCAATCTCCGCGCCGTTGGCATCGCAAAGCCGCGCGCCCAGCGCCTGCACCATTCCTGCGCCGCCATCGTTGGTGGCGCTGCCGCCAATGCCAATGATGATATTTTTCGCCCCGTGATCCAGCGCCTGCAGAATCAGCTCGCCGGTACCGCGCGATGTCGTCAATAGCGGGTTACGCTGCGCGGGCGGCACGAGCCCCAGCCCGCTGGCCGCAGCCATTTCGATAAACGCGGTTTTGCCGTCACCGGAAAGCCCCCAGCAGGCCTCAACCGGGAGACCCAGCGGCCCCGTCACGCAGGCGCTCATCTCGGTTCCCTGCGTCGCGGCAATCATCGCCTCAACGGTACCTTCTCCGCCATCGGCGAGAGGAACCTTCACGTAGAGCGCATCGGGGAAAATTTCCCGAAAACCTTTTTCTATAGCCTGAGCAACCTCGGTGGCCGAGAGGCTTTCTTTATAAGAGTCTGGGGCGATTACGATTTTCATAGTTATGTAGCCTGACAGTGCCGCGCAAGGCAAGAATTACAGGGCGCGCATCCGCGCCCTTCTTGTTAGCGAGTGACTTCCACTTTCGCCAGTTTTTCGTAGTAGCATGCAAGTGCGCTATGGTCGGCGGTACCCAGGCCATCCGCGCGCAGCGCCTGCATCATCTCCATTACTGCGGCGGTCAGCGGCAGCTGGGCGCCCACGCCGTGAGAAGTATCCAGCGCATTCGCCAGATCTTTAATATGCAGATCGATACGGAAGCCCGGCTTAAAGTTACGATCCATCACCATCGGCGCTTTGGCATCCAGCACGGTGCTCCCGGCCAGCCCGCCGCGGATGGCCTGATAAACCAGATCCGGGTTCACGCCCGCTTTAGTCGCCAGCGTCAGCGCTTCGGACATCGCCGCAATGTTCAGCGCCACAATCACCTGGTTGGCCAGCTTGGTGACGTTGCCCGCGCCGATCTCGCCGGTGTGTACCACGGATCCCGCCATCGCTTTCAGCAGATCGTAATATTTATCGAAAATCGCTTTATCACCGCCCACCATCACCGACAGCGTACCGTCGATAGCCTTCGGTTCGCCGCCGCTGACCGGGGCATCCAGCATATCGACGCCCTTCGCTTTCAGCGCTTCGCTGATTTCGCGGCTCGCCAGCGGCGCGATGGAGCTCATATCAATCAAAACGGTGCCCGGCTTCGCGCCTTCAATGATCCCGCCTTCGCCCAGCGCGACCTCTTTCACGTGCGGGGAGTTCGGCAGCATGGTGATGATCACATCGCACTGCTCGGCAATCGCTTTCGCTGATGCGGCGGTTTCTGCGCCTGCGGCAATCACTTCGGCAATCGCTTCCGGATTACGGTCAGCAACCACCAACGAGTAACCCGCCTTGAGGAGGTTTTTACTCATTGGTTTACCCATGATACCGAGGCCAATAAAACCAACTTTCATTGTCATGTCTTTATCTCTCTAGTTTCGGTGGTGGTTATTTCTTAAAGGAGTCAGCCAGCTTCTGCGTGGCAGAACGGAAAACGCCCAGGTCGCTGCCGACGGCGACAAAGGTCGCGCCCCATTCCAGATAGCGGCGCGCGTCGGCTTCAACCGGTGCCAGAATACCGCTCGGCTTACCGTGCTTCTTCGCGCTGGCAAAAATATGCTGGATTGCTTTTTGAACTTCCGGATGGGAAGCATTGCCCAGATGACCCAGCGCAGCGGCCAGATCGCTTGGGCCGACAAAAATACCGTCCACGCCAGGCGTGGCGGCTATCGCATCAACGTTATCCACGCCCTGCTGGCTCTCGATTTGCACGAGAATGGTGATATTTTTGTTCGACTGCGCGAAGTAATCCGGCACGGTGCCAAACATATTGGCGCGGTGCGAGACGGATACGCCGCGAATGCCTTCAGGCGGATAGCGGGTTGAGGCAACGGCGTTAATCGCCTGCTCTTCCGTTTCCACAAACGGGATCAGGAAGTTATAAAAACCGATATCCAGCAGGCGCTTAATGATCACCGGTTCGTTGGTCGGTACGCGAACGACCGGCGCGCTGGCGCTCCCTTTCAGCGCCATCAGCTGGGGGATAAAGGTAGAGATATCGTTCGGCGCATGTTCGCCGTCCAGTACCAGCCAGTCGAAACCGGCCAGGCCTAAAACTTCGGTGCTAATTGGGCTCGCCAGCGCGGACCAGCAACCAATCTGAACCTGATGCGCCGCCAGGGCCGCCTTAAATTTATTCGGGAAGATATCGTTATTCATCACTTATACCTTGTCACTTAACCGTTAATTATTTCTGCAGTTCCATACGTTTGATGTCGCCGACCACAAACAGATAGCAAACCATCGCCATCAGGGCGGAACATCCAACAAAGACCAGCGCTGCGTTGAATGAGTGCAGTTCGCTCACCAGGTAACCGATAACCAGCGGGGTTACGATGGAAGCAACGTTACCAAATACGTTAAATACGCCGCCGCACAGGCCAACAATCTCTTTCGGCGCAGTATCGGAAATCACCGGCCAGCCCAGCGCGCCAAACCCTTTACCGAAGAATGCCAGCGCCATCAGGGTGACCACCAGCGCGGTATTATTGGTGTAGTTACACAGAATGATGGTGGAAGCGAGCAGCATTCCGAGGACGATCGGCAGCTTACGCGCCACGGTGATGGAAAAACCGCGTTTAATCAGATAGTCAGAGAACACGCCGCCCAGCACGCCGCCGGCAAAACCGCACAGCGCCGGAATCGATGCGACCAGACCCACTTTCAGAATCGACATACCCTTTTCCTGCACCAGATAAATCGGAAACCAGGTGAGGAAGAACCAGGTAATGGTATTGATAAAATATTGACCGAAGAATACGCCCAGCATCATGCGGTTGGTCAACAGCTGCTTGATATAGTGAAGCTTCGGACCGCTGGCCGCCGCGCTGCCGGGCTTTTTATGGTCCATATCAACGACTGCGCCATTCTCGGAGATAAACTTCAGCTCCTCTTGCGTCATGCGCGGATGGTCAGTGGGATTATGGATCAGTTTTATCCACAGGCCGGTCAGCACAAAGCCAATCACGCCCATGACGGTGAATACATGCTCCCAACCCCAGGCAAAGGTCAGCCAGCCCAGCAGCGGCGAGAACAGCGCCAGGGAGAAATACTGCGCGGAGTTAAAGATCGCCGATGCGGTGCCGCGCTCTTTCGTCGGAAACCACGCCGCGACGATACGGGCGTTTGCCGGGAAAGATGGCGCTTCAGAGAAGCCCAGCATAAAGCGCATAAAAAACATTGAGATGCCCGCCCATGCCAGCGGAAACATATCCACAAAGCCTTGCAGGAAGGTGAACAGCGACCAGAAGAACAGGCTGTAAGAGTAGACCTTTTTCGATCCAAATTTATCGAGCAGCCAGCCGCCGGGGATTTGCATTAGCAGGTAGGCCCAGCCAAAAGCGGAGAAAATATAGCCCATTGAGACCGCACTCAGCTGCAGCTCTTTCGCCACCTCGGTACCGGCGATCGAAAGCGTCGCGCGGTCGGCATAGTTAACGGCAGTGACAATAAAAATAATTAACAGAATTAAATAGCGGGTTGGCACACTTTTTTTCTGTTCTATTGTTGCATCCAGACTCATCTCATATTCCTCAGGTACAACACACCTTCCATTATTTATTTTGGTGTGATTCTTAATTATTCAGAAATCAATATCAGGAGGTATCGATTTACTCATCCGGCGCATTGCAAGCATGACTCAGTATAATCAGCTTGCGACCGTTAAACACTGTGCATATAACCTGTAAATGGCATTTAATTATCTCTAATGTTGTGCAAATGCAATAATCAATGGGCGCTGATCCACAGTTCCAGCGATTTCCCCCATGTGCGGGTTCTCTTGCGTAGCAATGGGTGATTTAGATCACATTTTCAAATTCAAACACCTGACATTCTTTATTTCACAAATCTGCGCATCAGAAATTGAATATACCCTAAATATTTCGAGTTGCATGAAGGCGGCAACGCAGGGAATCCCCAGGAGCTTACTAAAGTAAGTGACTAGGGTGAGCGAGGAAAGCCAACGCAAATGCAGCTTGAAATATGACGGGTATAAACGTTTTATTTTATTATTCGCACCTTGCTGGAGAATACTGGACAATGGCTGACATTGAAATTAGACAAGAATCGCCAACGGCGTTTTATATAAAAGTGCACGAAACGGATAACGTGGCGATTATTGTTAACGATCGAGGTTTAAAAGCCGGAACGCGTTTCCCTGACGGGCTCACGCTGGTTGAGCATATCCCGCAAGGCCACAAGGTCGCGCTGGTCGATATTCCTGTACACGGTGAAATCATCCGCTATGGCGAGGTGATTGGCTACGCGGTACGCGATATTCCGCAGGGCAGCTGGATTGACGAATCGCTGGTGGAACTGCCGAAGGCGCCGCCTCTGCACACCTTACCTCTGGCGACCAAAGTTCCGGCGCCGCTGCCGCCGCTGGAAGGCTATACCTTCGAAGGCTATCGCAACGCCGACGGCAGCGTTGGCACCAAAAATCTGCTCGGTATTAGCACCAGCGTGCACTGCGTGGCGGGAGTCGTCGATTACGTAGTGAAAATTATCGAACGCGATCTGCTGCCGAAGTATCCCAACGTCGATGGCGTCGTGGGTCTGAACCATCTTTATGGCTGCGGCGTGGCGATTAACGCTCCGGCAGCGGTCGTTCCCATCCGCACCATTCATAACCTGGCCCTCAATCCAAACTTCGGCGGCGAAGTGATGGTGATTGGCCTTGGCTGCGAGAAACTGCAGCCGGAGCGCCTGCTGGAAGGCACCGACGATGTAAAAAGCATTCCCGTAGATAGCGCCAGCATCGTCAGCCTGCAGGATGAGAAGCACGTCGGTTTTAAATCAATGGTGGATGACATTCTGCAGGTCGCCGAGCGCCATCTGGAGAAGCTGAACCAGCGCCAGCGCGAAACCTGCCCGGCCTCCGAACTGGTGGTCGGTATGCAGTGCGGCGGCAGCGATGCGTTTTCTGGCGTGACCGCCAACCCGGCGGTGGGCTATGCCTCCGATCTGCTGGTGCGCTGCGGGGCGACCGTCATGTTTTCCGAAGTCACCGAAGTACGCGATGCGATTCATCTGCTGACGCCGCGCGCCATCAACGAAGAAGTCGGCAGACGCCTGCTGGAGGAGATGGCCTGGTACGATAACTATCTTGATATGGGTAAAACCGACCGCAGCGCCAACCCATCCCCGGGCAATAAAAAAGGCGGTCTGGCCAACGTTGTAGAAAAGGCGCTGGGTTCTATCGCTAAATCCGGAAAGAGCGCGATTGCCGAAGTGCTCTCTCCGGGGCAGCGCCCGACCAAACGCGGTTTGATTTACGCCGCGACGCCGGCGAGCGACTTCGTCTGCGGTACTCAGCAAGTGGCCTCCGGGATCACGGTGCAGGTCTTTACTACCGGTCGCGGTACGCCGTATGGCCTGGTCGCCGTACCGGTGATTAAAATGGCGACGCGTACCGAGCTGGCAAACCGCTGGTATGACCTAATGGATATCAATGCGGGAACCATCGCCACCGGCGAAGAAACCATCGAAGAGGTAGGGCTGAAGCTGTTTGAATTTATTCTTGATGTCGCCAGCGGCCGCAAGAAGACTTTCTCAGATCAGTGGGGCCTGCACAATCAGCTGGCGGTGTTTAACCCGGCGCCGGTGACCTGATCGACTCAGCAACTTATCCCGCTCGTGATGCTTCGGGCGGGATACCTCTGCTATTGATGCGCGTTGAGAAACCCCTCTATCTGCGCTTTCGTGGAAGTCCCTTCCATCGGCCCACGCCGGGCAATCGCCAGAGAGCCGCTGGCGTTGGCCCATCTCAGCGCCTCCTGCGGCGATGCGCCGGACAGGAAAAGGCTGACAAAGGTGGCGCCAAAGCAGTCGCCGGCCCCCGTCGGATCGACAACCGGGACATGAAAACCGGCAGCATGATGCGTTTCTCTGGCGCTGTAATAGCTCGCTCCGCGCGGGCCGCGTTTAATTACCACGTGCTTAACGCCGCGTTTTAAAAGCTTATCCACCAGCACCTGCTCATTGCGCCCAGGGTTGAGGCCAAAGTAATCCAGTTCGCCATCGCTGGGCAAAAAGATATCTGTGTAATCAAGGATATATTCAAAAGCCTGCGACATTTCAGGGATGTTGAGCATCTCTTTGCGGATATTCGGATCGAACGAAACCGTGCCGTTGCGCGCTTTAATATTTTCAATCGCTTTACGCATCGCGTCGATCATGCGAAACGAAAACAGCGAAGAGCCCATAATGTGAAAATGATTGCACTGGTTAAGCAGACGGTCGTCAATATGGTCAGCGGTTAGCAAACCACAGGCGCTATTCGGCATATTAAAAATAAAATCGCGCTGCGCCTGGCTACGGTAGCTCACGAAAGCGCTGCCGGTGGTCGCCTTTTGCAGTATGGCGATCCCATTAACGTTTACGCCGTCGCTTTCCAGCCGCGCGATATTCATTTCACCAAACGCATCGTTGCCGACACAGCTGAAAAGCACCGAGCCCAGCCCCAGCTTTGCCACCTGATCGGCGAAAATTGCCGGGGCGCCGCTGGGATATGGCCCCCAAAATTCACCCGGGCGAGAAAAACCCTGGTTCTCTTCTTTTGCCAGAAACTCCACCAGTAGTTCGCCGATGGTGCAAATGGTCACATTCATCATCGCTCCTTTACTTTGCCTTCTGCAAAGCAGGGTTGAGCCATGTCAGGCACTCGTTGTTGGTATAGCTGTTAGTCATGCCAGCGGCGAGAAGGCGGGCGTGATACTCCGCGGCGACCACCTGCGGCGTCACGATGCCGCTAATTTGCTGCAAGTCGCCAATCGCGTAGCGTTTATCGCCATACACCGGACGATGCGCAACGACCGCAATCACCCTCTCACTTTGCGCCACCGCTTCGCTCAGCAGGCGAGCGCTGGCTTCCTGTCTGACGCTCAAGGTGCCATCTTCCGCAATGTGGTCGACAGCGATCAGCGCTCGTGAGGGGCGATATTGACCCAGCGCGTTCAGCGCCAGATCGCCTTCGACTATTTTGCCGCTGCTCCCGAGTACGCCGCCGAGCAGCACGGTTTCCCCATTCAGAAACTCCTGCGCCAGCGGCACATGCGCCAGGTCGTTTAACAGCAGACAAAGCTCGTCATAGCCAGCAAGGAACGGGATCACTTTGCGTAAGATCGACCCCTGCCCCAGAAAGAGCGTTTCGCTATCTTCGATCTGCGCGGCGATCTGGCGAGCCATTTCGGTCTCCAGGGCTTTATCCGTTACTACCGGAGCCTCCTGAGCCAGGGCGATCGGGGTCCCGGCCTGGGAAGTGTAAATTGCGCCGCCAAACGAGCGCTTAAGGTAGCCCTGCTGTTCAAGGTAGTTCAGGTCATTACGGATCGTTACCCCAGATACAGCCAGCATTTCAGCCAGATCGTCGACTTTGATCTCTCCGTTTTTGCGCACGATCTCCGCGATGTCCAGGCGCCTTTTCAGCAGACTTGTAGACGGTTTTGCCACAGTGTTGTGCCTTCTTATTTTCTCCCAGAATAACTTTCATTTTTAAATTTCCCCGCTGGATTGTCAAACGCCAGGCCTTCTTTAAGCATTCAATAACGAATTAAAATTATTTAATTCAGTAGGTTATGTTTAATCATGCTTTTTAAGATACTTTTAAAAAAGAAAACAAACAAGAGCATATAACTTTCATTTTTAAAATAACATCACAGTAGTGTGCGATTGATCACAACAACAAAACGTAGCGATCGCTACATTACTTTCAAAACGAAGGCGTAAGTAACAAATAAATTTACAAAATGAAAGTTAAGGAGCAAGAATGTACATTATCTCGAGTAAAAACATGCTGTTGAAAGCTCAGCGGCTTGGATACGCTGTTCCGGCCTTTAATATCCACAACCTGGAAACGATGCAGGTGGTGGTAGAGACGGCGGCCGAGCTGCGTTCTCCGCTGATCCTTGCCGGCACCCCTGGAACTTATAGCTATGCAGGAACCGGTAACGTGGTGGCGATCGCTCGCGATCTGGCTAAGATCTGGGATCTCCCTTTAGCGGTCCACCTCGATCACCATGAAGATCTGGCCGATATCACACGTAAAGTACAGGCCGGTATCCGCTCGGTCATGATCGACGGTTCACACGCACCTTTTGAAGAAAACGTCGCGTTAGTCAAGAGCGTGGTTGAACTGAGCCACCGTTATGATGCCAGCGTCGAAGCCGAGCTTGGTCGCCTGGGCGGTGTGGAAGATGATCTCGTGGTCGATGCAAAAGATGCGCTGTATACCAACCCGGAACAGGCGCGTGAATTTGTCGCCCGCACCGGTATCGACTCGCTGGCGGTCGCTATCGGTACTGCCCACGGCATGTACGCTGCAGAACCCAAGCTCGATTTTGACCGCCTCGCCGCCATTCGCGATCGCGTTGAGGTTCCTCTGGTTCTTCATGGCGCATCGGGTCTGGCCGATAGCGATATCCGCCGGGCAATCTCGTTGGGCGTGTGCAAGGTCAACGTCGCCACCGAGCTGAAAATCGCCTTCTCCGATGCCCTGAAGCACTATTTCGAGGAAAATCCAGACGCTAACGATCCGCGTCATTATATGAAACCGGCAAAAGCGGCGATGAAGGATATCGTACGCAAAGTCATTCACGTTTGCGGCTGTGAAGGACAACTGTAATTTTCGGATCGAAGGAGCAATGTCGTGATCCATACCCTGACACTCAATACTGCAATCGATATGAATATCTTTTGCGATCCGCTGAAGCCGTCGGCAGTGAACCGAACCCGGCACACGGAATATTGCCCGAATGGCAAAGGAGTGAACGTTTCGCTGATATTAAATCACTATCAGCAGCCCACTCACATTATGGGCATTTTCGGTGGTTTCACTGGCCGTTATATTGTGGAAGAGTTACGTCAGAAAAACATTAAAGTGACGCCGGCATGGGTCTCTGAGCCAACCCGAATTAATATTTTTATTAATGACGGTGCTGAGGAATATAAGCTCGTTAATCCCGGAGCAAAAATTGATGATGAGTGCAAACAACAGGTTATTCATCATCTGCAATGCGTCACTTCCGGGGATTATTTAGCGATCAGCGGCAGCCTGCCGCCGGGAATTGAAAGCCGATTTTATGCTGAAATCATTGAATTATGCCAGCAGAAAGGCTGTGAAGTTATTCTCGATATCAGCCATCCGGTACTGCGCCAGCTGCTGGAACTGCGGCCATTGTTGATTAAACCCAACGATGACGAGCTGCGGGAAATCTTCGGTCTTGACGTCAGTAGCCGCCAGCAGGTGCGTGAGGCCATGCGCACGCTGCATCAACTGGGCGCTCGCAACGTGCTGCTGACGATGGGAGCCGAGGGTCTCTACTTTTCCAACGGCGAAGGCGTGTGGTTTTGCTCCGCACCGAAAATTGAACTGGTCAGCTCCGCCTGCGCTGGTGACGCCGCACTGGGTGCTTTTCTCAGTAAATGGCTTAACAAAGAAGATGTCACTCACGCTCTGGCATTAGCCAGCGCGACCGGCGCCGATGTCGCCGCTTCCGCCGGGTTAGGCAAATTACAACGCACAGAAGAATTATTACAACAAATTCAGGTCGTCCAATTATAAAGGTCCGATTATGAAAAAAATCATTGCAGTTACCGGCTGCCCTACGGGTATTGCACATACTTTTATGGCTGAAGAGGCCTTAAAAACCGCAGCAAAGAAATTAAATGTCGATATTAAAGTGGAAACCAACGGCGCTTCCGGCGTTGAAAACGCGATTACCCCCGCGGATTTAAAAGATATTTATGGCGTGATTATCGCCGCCGATAAAGACGTGAACGCCGAGCGGTTTAATGGCCTGCCGGTCATTGAGGTTCCGGTTAAAGAAGCCATTCACCATCCGGCCGATTTAATTAATAAAGTGATCGGCGGTCAGGCGGCGCGTCGCCAGGGAATTTCTGCTTCCGCCGAGTCAACGGAGAAATACGAGCAAGAGTCTTTCGGCCGTCAGGTTTATAAGCACCTGATGAGCGGCGTGTCCAACATGCTGCCGTTTGTCGTAGCGGGAGGGATTTTGATTGCCATCTCCTTCCTGTGGGGCATCTACTCCGCCGATCCAAACTCGCCGCAATATAACGCGATCGCCGCAACGCTAATGAAAGTGGGCCAACAAGCCTTCTCAATCATGGTGCCGATTTTCACCGCTTATATTGCCTGGTCTATTTCCGGGCGTCCCGGTATGGTCGCGGGCTTCGTCGGTGGCTTACTGGCCAATGCGACCGGCGCAGGCTTTCTCGGCGGAATTATCGCCGGTTTTGCCGCCGGTTATTTTATGCTGCTGATCCGCAATATGCTCAACGGCCTGCCGCGACAGTATGAAGGGCTCAAATCGATATTCATTATGCCGCTCATCGGCGTGCTGGTGATTGGCGTAATGATGGTCCTCCTCGGTCAACCCGTCGCCGCCATCAATAACGCGATGATGAACTGGCTAAGTTCATTACAGGAAGCAAACCCGATTCTGTTAGGTATTGTGGTCGGCGCGATGTGCTCCTTCGACTTCGGCGGCCCGGTGAATAAAGCCGCCTACGTCACCGGTACGCTGCTACTTGGCCAGGGCAACTACTTCTTTATGGCCGGGGTTTCCGCCGCCTGCATCACACCGCCGCTGGTTATCGCTCTGGCAACGACCTTCTTCCCGAAAGGGTTCAGCGAAGAAGAGCGCGCCGCCGGGATGGTCAACTATATTCTCGGCTGCACCCATATTACTGAAGGCGCTATTCCGTTCGCCGCGAAAGATCCTTTACGCGTTATCCCCATGATGATGATCGCCTCTTCCATCTCTGCGGTTCTTAGCTACAGCCTGCATATTCAGGTTCCCGCTCCGCACGGCGGCTTCCTGATCCTGCCGCTGGTGAGCAAACCACTGATGTGGGTGCTGTGCATTCTCGCCGGTTCCGCCTGCGGCGCGGTCATGCTGGGATGCTGGAGGCTGTGGCAAAAGCGGGCCCTGGAAGCAACATCGCTGGCCGGCGCTATTAAATAAGGAGCTATGTATGCAACTGACTTGCGCAGATATCCATTTCGATCGCGCGATCAAAACGAAAGATGAAGCGCTGCAACGCGTCATTGGCAAATTAACCGAAGCCGGGCATACCACGCCCGCTTATCTGAGCGGCATGCGCGACCGTGAAGAACAAATCAGCACTTACCTCGGCAACGGTATCGCGATCCCTCACGGCACGCCGCAGAGCCGCGATGCGGTACTGAAAACCGGTGTCAAAGTACTGGCCTGCCCGCAGGGTGTGGATTGGGGAGAAGAACAAACGGCTTATCTGATTGTGGGCATCGCCGCCCAGGATAACGAACACCTTGATATTCTCCGCCAGCTTACCCACGCCCTGAGCGATGAGCGCGTGCCGGCAGCGCTTTCGCGCGCTGAGAGCCCACAGGCGGTGCTGGAGATACTGGCCGGCAATATCTTCCCGGCCGGAGGAGAAGAGACGGAACCGCCCCCGATGTTCGACGAAGAGGCGACCTTTACCCTGCGCAATCCCCACGGACTGCACGCGAGACCAAGCGCGGTACTGGTGAAAGCGGTGAAGCAGTGGCAATCGCAAATCCGGGTGGAAAATCTCGACACGCGTTCCGCCATTGTTGACGCCAAAAATCTGATGCGGGTTGTCTCTCTCGGTGCAAAACAGGGCCATCGGCTGCACTTTATGGCCAGCGGAGAGGATGCTCATCAGGCGCTGGAGGCTATTGGCGCGGCCTTTAATGCCGGATTAGGCGAAATCGCCGCTCAGCCGCAGCGTGCCGTTCCGCCCGTAGAAAAACCTAAACGGAGCTGGCTGTCTCGATTATTTAGTTAAATTTCAAACAATTAAAAACGCTCTGCCGTCATCGCCAGAGCGTTTTTTTATCTCTACTTTCGCAACATTACGTTTTACCTTTCTTTTTTTCGAGATTGATCACAAATCAAAACAAAGGAGTTTGCGAGCAAAACAAAACATAACGAATATATTCGAAAGAAAACGGAGGTTTGAAATGAAAGATATTATCTCCCGCCACAAAGCTGGCGAACACATCGGCATCTGCTCAGTTTGTTCCGCACACCCGTTGGTCATCGAAGCCGCGCTACGTTTCGATCTGCATACCAACAATAAGGTCCTCATCGAGGCCACCTCTAACCAGGTTAACCAGTTTGGCGGCTACACCGGAATGCAGCCTGCGGACTTCCGTGATTTCGTAAATAAAATCGCCCGCGAAGTCGGTTTCCCGTCAGAACGCATCATCCTCGGCGGCGACCATCTCGGCCCGAACTGCTGGCAGGGCGAACCCGCCGCTGAAGCGATGGAAAAATCAGTCGATCTGATTAAAGCCTACGTCGCCGCTGGATTCAGCAAAATCCATCTCGATGCTTCAATGTCCTGTGCAGACGATCCGGTGCCGCTGAACCCGGCCGTCGTCGCCGAACGCGCCGCTCGCCTGTGCCAGGCTGCGGAAGAGACCGCAACCGACGAGCAGAAACGCCATCTGACCTACGTCATCGGCACCGAAGTTCCGGTTCCCGGCGGCGAAGCCAGCACCATCGGCAGCGTCCACGTGACCCGCGCCCAGGATGCGGCGGCAACGCTGGAAACCCATGAAGCCGCCTTTCGTAATCTGGGGCTGAACGCCGCGCTGGATCGCGTCATCGCTATCGTGGTGCAGCCCGGCGTTGAGTTCGACCATACGCAAATTATTCATTACCAACCGGAGGCAGCCAAAGCACTCTCCGCGTGGATCGAAAGCACGCCCATGGTCTACGAAGCGCACTCGACTGACTACCAGTCCCGTCAGGCCTACCGGGCGCTGGTACGCGACCATTACGCCATCCTGAAAGTGGGTCCGGCGCTGACCTTCGCGCTGCGTGAAGCCATCTTTGCTCTCGCGCAAATGGAGAATGAACTGGTCGCTCCGGAGTCCCGCAGCCGCGTAATGGAAGTGATTGATGAAGTGATGCTTAACGAACCGGGCTACTGGCAGAAGTACTATCGTCCGACCTGGAGCCAGGCAATGGTGGATATTCACTTCAGCCTGTCCGATCGCATTCGCTACTACTGGCCGCATCCGCGTATTCGCCAGAGCGTGGAAAAGTTAATGGCAAACCTGACCGAAACTAAGCTGCCTTTGGGCCTTATCAGCCAGTATATGCCCGTGCAGTTTGAACGACTGTCGTTAAACGAACTCGCCGCCGTGCCGCACGACCTCATCCTCGACAAAATTCAGGATGTGCTGCGTGCCTACCGTTACGGCTGTTCATCTGAAATCGCCTGAAGTTAAAGAGGATTTATGAGTCAATTGTTTGTTCGTACCGGCATTCATTTTCGTTCCAGCCAGCAGGCGCTGGAACACATTGGCGAAGAGATGCTGGCGCGCGGCGTCGTGCACGATAGCTATCCGCTGGCGCTGCTCGAACGAGAAGCGACTTTCCCAACCGGTATTGCGCTGGAGCAGCATGCGGTCGCGATTCCCCACTGCGAGGCGGTACATGCGAAGTCTCCGGCTATCTACCTGATTCGCCCGGACAATCCGGTCCCTTTTCAGCGTGCTGACGACGACGGCGAAATCGACGTTTCGTTAATCATCGCGCTGATTGTAGAAAATCCGACTGCACAGCTACAGCTGCTGCGCCGGTTATTTAGTGAGCTACAGAACCCGACCACGCTTGAAGCATTGCTCGCTGCCCCGCAGGAGCAGCTGCCTGAGCTGTTTCGGCGCTCTATCCTTGAGTCAGAGCCGAGCGCTCAGGCTTTATAAAACACTGATAATAAAAGGGGTACCCTATGAAACGCAAAGTAATCGTCGCCTGTGGCGGCGCTGTCGCCACCTCGACCATGGCCGCAGAAGAGATCAAAGATCTGTGCGCGGACCACAGCATCGAGCTGGACCTGGTGCAGTGCCGGGTGAATGAAATCGAAACCTATATGGACGGCGCACACCTCATTTGCACCACCGCCCGGGTTGACAGAACCTTTGGCGACATTCCGGTGGTTCACGGTATGCCTTTCATCTCCGGCGTAGGCATTGAAGAGCTGCAGCAAAAAATCCTGAACATCCTGACGGAGTAACGCCCATGTTTAGCGAAATCATGCGTTATATCCTCGATCTTGGTCCGACGGTGATGCTGCCTATCGTGATCATTATCTTCTCCAAAATACTGGGGATGAAACTCGGGGATTGTTTTAAATCTGGCCTGCATATCGGCATTGGCTTTGTCGGTATCGGCCTGGTTATCGGCCTGATGCTCGACTCTATCGGCCCGGCGGCAAAAGCGATGGCTGAGCATTTCCAGATTAACCTGCACGTGATTGATATTGGCTGGCCGGGGTCGTCACCGATGACCTGGGCGTCGCAAATCGCGCTGGTGGCGATTCCTATCGCCATCGCAGTCAACATTTTCATGCTGGTCACCCGGATGACTCGCGTCGTGAACGTCGATATCTGGAACATCTGGCATATGACCTTTACCGGCGCCATGCTGCATATCGCGACCGGTTCTTACTGGATTGGTATTCTTGGCGTAGTGGTGCATGCAGCTTTCGTTTACAAGCTCGGCGACTGGTTTGCGAAGGATACCCGCGACTTTTTCGGCCTTGATGGCATCGCCATACCGCACGGTAGCTCGGCTTATTTAGGGCCGATAGCGGTGCTGGTCGATACGATTATCGAAAAAATCCCCGGCCTGAACCGCATTCACTTCAGCGCTGACGACATTCAGAAACGCTTCGGTCCGTTTGGCGAACCGGTCACCGTCGGTTTTGTGATGGGTCTGGTCATCGGCGCGCTGGCGGGCTACGACCTGAAGGGAATTCTCCAGCTGGCGGTCAAAACCGCGGCCGTCATGCTGCTGATGCCGCGCGTTATCAAACCTATCATGGATGGCCTGAACCCGATTGCCAAACAGGCGCGTAAACGTCTGCAGGCGAAGTTTGGCGGCCAGGATTTCCTGATTGGTCTCGATCCGGCGCTACTGCTTGGGCATACCTCGGTCGTATCGGCCAGCCTGATCTTTATTCCGCTCACTATTCTGATCGCGGTTGTGGTGCCGGGCAACCAGGTCCTGCCGTTCGGCGATCTCGCGACCATTGGATTCTTCGTCGCCATGGCGGTGGCGGTACACCAGGGCAACCTGTTCCGCACGCTGATTTCCGGGATCATCCTGATGGGGATCACGCTATGGATTGCGACGCAGACCATCGGCCTGCATACCCAGTTGGCGGCTAACGCCGGGGCTCTGAAGACAGGCGGCCTTGTGGCCTCTATGGACCAGGGCGGTTCACCGGTTACCTGGCTGCTCATTCAGCTCTTCACCTGGCAAAACGTGGTGGGTTTTGTGGTTATCGGCGTCATCTATGTCGCCGGCGTGCTGTTGACGTGGCGTCGGGCGCGCAGCTTCGCCGCCGCAGAGAAAGCCACCGCCGCGCAGCAAAGCCCGAGCGTTTCTTAATCTCAAGGGGGAGCATTCGCTCCTCCGGACATTTCTGGAGAATATTATGCAATCAGTGGTTATCCATGCTGAGGGGACAGTGCGCGTTGAAGAACGCCCGATACCGGCTCTACAAACGGAAAACGATGTCCTGGTCAAAGTCGTCAGCTCTGGATTGTGCGGTTCTGATATTCCGCGCATCTTCGCCAAAGGCGCTCACTACTATCCCATCACCCTGGGTCACGAGTTCAGCGGTTATGTTGAATCTTACGGCTCAGCAGTGACCGACCTGCAACCGGGCGACGCGGTAGCCTGCGTGCCTCTGCTCCCCTGCTTTAGTTGTCCCCAATGTCAGCGCGAATATTACTCTCTCTGCAAGCAGTATCAGTTTGTCGGTTCGCGCAGCGAAGGCGGAAATGCGCAGTACGTGGTGGTTAAACGCGCCAACCTGTTCCGTCTGCCGGATCAGATGCCGATTGATGACGGCGCGTTTATTGAACCGATTACCGTCGGTCTGCACGCCTTTCATCTGGCGCAAGGCTGCGAAGGGAAAAACGTGATTATTATTGGCGCAGGCACGATTGGCCTGCTGGCGCTGCAGTGCGCCCGCGAACTGGGCGCCAAAAGTATTACGGCTATTGATATCAACCCGCAGAAGCTGGAGCTGGCAAAAACGCTCGGCGCAACGCACGTCTTTAACAGTAAGGAGATGAGCGGCAAACAGATTCAAACGGCGCTGGAAGAGATTCAGTTCGACCAGTTGGTGCTGGAAACCGCCGGCACGCCGCAAACCGTGGCGCTGGGCATTGAGGTCGCCGGACCGCGTGCGCAGCTGGCGCTGGTGGGCACGTTGCACCATGATTTGACGCTGCCTTCCGCCACCTTTGGCCAGATTCTCCGTAAAGAGCTGACTATCGTTGGTAGCTGGATGAATTACTCCGGTCCGTGGCCGGGAGAAGAGTGGCAAACGGCGGCTCGGCTGCTGACGGAAAAACGCATTCAGCTTGCCCCGCTTATCGCCCACATCGGCGATGCCGAAAGCTTTGCCCGCGAAGTCCAGGCGCTCAACGGCGCACCGATGCAGGGGAAAATCCTGCTTAAACTCTCCTGACCGCCTGAGCCAGCAATCTGCGCTGGCTCACATAACCTTTCGAAAATTATCGTTCAACTTTCATTATCCTTCGATTACACTAAGATCAGTTAATTATCAGGCAAATTAATATGAACTCATTCGAGCGAAGGAACAAAATTGTCGAAATGGTCAATACGCAGGGTAGCGTATTGGTGCTGGACCTTTCGAATCTCTTTGGCATCTCCGAAGTGACTATCCGGGCCGATCTCCGCTTGCTGGAGGAAAAGGGATTACTCACCCGCTTTCACGGCGGCGCCGCGAGGCCCGGCAGCAATTTAACCGAAGGAGATAGCCAGGAAGTGGTGCTGGAAGAGCGTTATCAACTGGCCAGCGACCCGAAAAAGCGAATAGCCCAGGCCGCGGCGGCAATGATTAGCGAAGGCATGACGGTGATCCTGGATAGCGGCAGCACCACCCTGCTGATTGCCGAGGCGCTGGTACGTATGACCAATATTACGGTGATTACCAATAGCTTACCCGCAGCGTTTACGCTTTCAGAAAATAAAGATATCACCCTGGTGGTGTGCGGTGGCACCGTGCGCCACAAAACGCACTCGATGCACGGCACCATCGCTGAACGCTCGCTTCAGGGCATCAGCGCCGATCTCATGTTCGTCGGCGCGGACGGTATCGACACCACCAACGGCATCACGACCTTCAACGAAGGCTACTCCATCAGCGGCGTCATGGCAGCCGCTGCGCATAAGGTCGTTGCCGTGCTGGATGCCAGCAAATTTAATCGTCGCGGCTTCAACCAGGTTCTGCCGATGGAGAAAATAAACTGCGTGATTACCGATGACGGGATTAGCGGGGAATATCTCGCAGAGTTAAAAAACACACCCATTGAGTTACAAATCGTCTAGACAACCCGGCAGATATTAAACATCTGCCTTTTGTCACTTGATTAATATTATAAAAAACAAAACCTATAAAAATAGCTTGCCAACCAGTATGTTCATGAATTCATTTTTAATAAAATCAGTTCATAAACCCATTCCTGAAAACTTTTATTTAAACGTAAATTAAGCACATTTAACTTTACAGCGAATTAACATAAATACAATCCTAAAACCCGCCTCAGCCAATATGAATTCATAAAAAGTTCAATATAATCTTCGTCGTGATGATTTATGAAAAAAGCTTAATCACCATAAAAGATGTTTTCCAAAAAAAATACATGGATGAGGTAAAAAATGAATGTAATTGCAAAGTCCGTTGCAGTTGGATTACTGGCAATGGCTGCAGGCAGCGCCTGGGCAAGCGATGGTACTATTGAATTCACGGGTGAAATCACCACCTCTACCTGTGAATTCGCTAACGGCGATACGGTAAATGTTGAACTGGGCCATTACTCTAATACCCAGTTTAAAACCGTAGGCGACAAATCACCGACTACCCCGTTCACCATTCCGCTGACCAATTGCCCAACTGAAGCCTGGAAACATGTTGATGGCAGCGAAAGCAAGTCGTTCCAGCTCTGGCTGGAAACGCGTAATGGCGGTACTACGGGCGCAAATAACGATCTGGTTGCAGTAACGGGTTCGGCCACGCCTGCGACCGGCGTCGGTATTCGCATCGACCGCGCTTCCGACGGAGCCCAGCTGGCGCTCAATAAACTGAACGACACCCCGGTCACTTTTGATATCACGGGTGAACAAACGGACGTCAATCTGCAGGCTTACTACGTCTCTACCGTTGAATCTTCGGCCATCACCGCCGGGGAAGCGAACGCTTCCGTCGACGTTACCATCGATTATCGTTAATTCTCACGTTGTGCTTTTACCCACCATATGGTGGGTAAAACTTTTTATTGGAGCCGCAGGATGAAAGGGAAAACCCTGGTAGCATTGGCCTTGTTGCTTGGAGGATGGGTCAGCCAAAGCCTGGCCGGCGGGATCGTTCTGCAAACCACGCGGGTGATTTACGACGCCAGTAAAAAAGAGGCCGCCCTGCCCGTTGCCAATCACAGCAGCAAAATGCCCTATTTATTGCAATCATGGATTGGCTTTGTTGAATAAATCAGATTTCGGGTAAGT
>NZ_KV793493.1:0-40306 GCF_001808475.1 Klebsiella sp. HMSC09D12
TCAGCAAAAGTTCGATTTATTCAACAAAGCCTTTCGTCGTCCTGAGTTTGCCTGCGTACCTTTATTTAAAGATGAAATGGTACTGGTGGCAAGTCGCAAGCATCCGCGTATTTCCGGTCCGCTGATGGAAAATGATATTTATCAGGAGGAGCACGCCGTTGTTGCTCTTGATCGTTACGCATCATTTAGTCAGCCATGGTATGACACTGCGGATAAACAGTCTCGTATTGCCTATCAAGGCAACGCAATGGTTAGCGTATTAAACGTTGTTTCCCAAACCAATATGGTCGCTATCGCGCCGCGCTGGCTGGCCAGCGAGTTCGCCGATAAGCTGGATTTGCAAATATTACCTCTACCGTTGAAGGTCAATAGCCGTACCTGCTATCTCTCCTGGCATGAAGCGGCAGGCCGCGATAAAGGCCATCAGTGGATGGAAGAATTGCTGGTGAGTATCTGCCAGCGCTAAACTGTCGCAATACAAACGGGGGCTTCGGCTCCTGCTTTGTGTGACAAAAATCACTAAATGCAGAATTTTATTCTGTTTGCATTGTTCGGTAACCAACGCGGTCAGATAAAAAATGGATGATTTGCTGCTGTTGGTTATTTTCCCCGAGCATTGACTATCATATTTTCTTATCGCCGAAGTTTTTCACCGTGTTTTACCTGCGAATCTTTCTTTTATTCTTTTAATGCCGGTCAAGCGCCGACGCTCGCCAATTGCCTGCCCGTAAGCGAGCAGTTATGGTAACGGCATGCAGTCTATTCATCTCAATGCGAAGCTATTGCGCTTCGTCTTGTGCGAGCGCGCGGAAATCGGATTCCGCTGTCGTTAAAAACAATAAGCCGGGAGGCAAACCATGGAGATGTTGTCAGGAGCCGAAATGGTCGTCCAGTCGCTGGTCGATCAGGGCGTCAAGCAGGTGTTCGGTTATCCCGGGGGCGCGGTCCTCGATATCTATGATGCGTTACACACCCTTGGCGGAATCGATCACGTTCTGGTCCGTCATGAGCAAGCGGCCGTTCATATGGCGGATGGTCTTGCTCGCGCAACGGGCGAAGTCGGAGTGGTACTGGTGACCTCGGGCCCGGGGGCGACCAACGCCATCACCGGCATTGCGACGGCTTATATGGATTCCATCCCGCTGGTGATTCTTTCCGGCCAGGTCGCGACCTCCTTAATCGGTTACGATGCTTTCCAGGAGTGCGACATGGTTGGCATCTCCCGACCGGTGGTAAAGCACAGCTTTCTGGTTAAGCAAACCGAAGATATTCCCGGCGTACTGAAAAAAGCGTTTTGGCTGGCCGCCAGCGGGCGCCCTGGTCCGGTCGTCGTGGATTTACCGAAAGATATTCTCAACCCGGCTAAAAAACTGCCCTACAGCTGGCCGGATACGGTTAGCATGCGTTCTTATAATCCGACGACGTCCGGTCATAAAGGGCAGATTAAGCGAGCGCTGCAGACGCTGATAGCGGCAAAAAAACCGGTCGTTTATGTAGGGGGCGGGGCGATCAATGCGCAATGTGAACCGCAGCTATACGCGCTGGTTGAGAAACTGAAGTTACCGGTAGCTTCATCGCTGATGGGGCTGGGCGCTTTCCCTGCGTCGCACCAGCAGGCATTAGGGATGCTGGGCATGCATGGGACCTATGAAGCCAATATGACCATGCACAATTCCGACGTGATTTTCGCCGTTGGCGTGCGCTTTGACGATCGTACGACGAATAACCTGGCCCGCTACTGTCCGAACGCTACGGTGCTGCATATTGATATCGATCCGACTTCGATATCCAAAACCGTTCCTGCCGACGTGCCTATTGTGGGTGACGCTCGCCTGGTGCTGGAACAGATGCTGGAGCTGCTCGAACACGAGGAGACACAGCAGCCACTCGATGAAATTCGCGACTGGTGGCAGCAAATTGAACAGTGGCGCGCGCGTCACTGCCTGCAATACGACACGCAAAGCGGCAAGATTAAACCGCAGGCGGTTATTGAAACGATCTGGCGGCTGACTAACGGCGATGCGTACGTAACGTCCGACGTCGGTCAGCATCAGATGTTCGCCGCTCTCTATTATCCTTTCGATAAACCGCGGCGCTGGATCAACTCGGGTGGTCTGGGAACCATGGGGTTCGGCCTTCCTGCTGCGCTTGGCGTGAAGATGGCGCTGCCGGAAGAGACGGTCATTTGCGTCACCGGCGATGGCAGTATCCAGATGAATATCCAGGAGCTCTCCACCGCGCTGCAGTACGAGCTGCCGGTGCTGGTGCTGAACCTGAATAACCGCTACCTCGGGATGGTGAAGCAGTGGCAGGATATGCTCTATTCGGGCCGCCATTCGCAATCCTATATGGAGTCACTGCCTGATTTTGCCCGCGTAGCGGAAGCCTATGGCCATGTGGGCATTCGTATTAGCGACCCGCAGGAACTGGAAGCGAAACTCGCTGAGGCGCTGGCGCAGGTGCGTAACAATCGACTGGTTTTTGTCGATGTGACGGTTGATGGCAGTGAGCATGTATACCCTATGCAGATCCGCGGCGGCGGTATGGACGAGATGTGGCTGAGCAAAACGGAGAGGACCTGATTATGCGCCGGATATTATCAGTATTACTGGAGAACGAATCGGGTGCTTTATCCCGCGTGATCGGCCTCTTTTCCCAGCGTGGTTATAATATTGAAAGTCTGACGGTAGCGCCGACGGACGATCCGACGCTCTCCCGCATGACGATTCAAACCGTTGGTGATGAGAAAGCCATTGAGCAGATCGAAAAGCAGCTGCATAAGCTGGTCGACGTTCTGCGCGT
Source organism: Klebsiella sp. HMSC09D12 (assembly GCF_001808475.1). Taxonomy (NCBI): domain Bacteria; kingdom Pseudomonadati; phylum Pseudomonadota; class Gammaproteobacteria; order Enterobacterales; family Enterobacteriaceae; genus Klebsiella; species Klebsiella sp. HMSC09D12. The sequence continues at coordinate 2,803 of NZ_KV793493.1, forward strand.
TAACGAGCTTGGGCAAGGCGCGCACGTAGAGCGTGAAATTATGCTGGTGAAAGTGCAGGCGAGCGGCTATGGACGCGATGAGGTGAAGCGCAATACGGAAATCTTCCGCGGGCAAATTATCGATGTCACGCCGTCTATCTATACTGTTCAACTGGCGGGAACCAGCGACAAGCTGGATGCGTTTTTGGCTTCTCTGCGCGACGTGGCGCGAATTGTTGAAGTCGCCCGCTCGGGCGTGGTTGGTTTATCTCGCGGTGACAAAATCATGCGTTGAGCCCTGAAACTGACGTAAAAATAGCCCGACACAGCGTGCCGGGCTATTTTTTTGCGAATTCGGTGGGAACTGTGGACTAAAGCGGTTGCTGCGCTTACTTTTCTGCGCTTAGATGTTATAAAAACGAGCTCGTACCTGAAGAATGGTTATGTTCTGTACTTATTACCCAAGGGGCAATTGTGAAACTGGATGAAATCGCCCGGCTGGCCGGCGTCTCGCGAACGACCGCTAGCTATGTGATTAATGGTAAAGCGAAGCAGTATCGCGTTAGCGATAAAACTGTTGAAAAGGTGATGGCGGTCGTTCGTGAGCACAACTATCACCCCAACGCGGTTGCTGCAGGCTTGCGTGCAGGACGTACGCGTTCTATCGGTTTGGTTATCCCGGACCTGGAAAACACCAGCTATACGCGCATCGCTAATTACCTGGAGCGTCAGGCGCGCCAGCGCGGCTATCAGCTATTGATCGCTTGCTCCGAGGATCAGCCGGATAACGAAATGCGCTGTATTGAGCATCTGCTGCAGCGACAGGTCGACGCGATTATCGTTTCCACCTCATTACCGCCTGAACATCCGTTCTATCAGCGCTGGGCTAACGATCCTTTCCCGATTGTCGCCCTCGACCGCGCTCTCGATCGAGAACACTTCACCAGCGTAGTTGGTGCCGATCAGGATGATGCCGAAATGCTTGGTGCGGAGCTGCGTAAGTTTCCCGCTGAAACGGTGCTGTATCTCGGCGCTTTGCCGGAGCTTTCCGTGAGCTTCCTGCGCGAGCAGGGATTCCGTACGGCGTGGAAGGACGATCCCCGAGAGGTACATTTCCTCTATGCAAATAGCTATGAGCGAGAAGCCGCGGCCCAGCTTTTCGAAAAGTGGCTGGAAACTCATCCGATGCCTCAGGCGCTATTTACAACTTCATTTCCGTTACTGCAGGGGGTGATGGACGTTACGCTGCGCCGGGAAGGGAAGCTGCCTTCTGAACTGGCCATTGCCACTTTTGGCGATAACGAGCTGCTGGATTTCCTCCAGTGCCCCGTTTTGGCCGTGGCTCAGCGCCACCGCGATGTCGCGGAACGCGTGCTGGAGATCGTGCTCGCCAGCCTTGATGAACCGCGGAAGCCCAAACCGGGTTTAAGCCGCATACGGCGCAACCTTTATCGTCGCGGCAGCCTGAACCGTCGCTGAGCGCAATACCAGGATTATTCGTAGAAAATTCGCCAGACGGAGACGCGTCTGGCGATAATCTGGATAAATGACGTAAAAATTGCAGGGTTAAGGATCTTTCAGACAAATCCTTAATCTTCCTGACATCTCTTTTAATTCTATTCTTAGCGCCATTTATTTAGCGGTTTAATTAACCGATAAAAGGATTAGCGTATTTATTTGTATTATTTTGTTACATTCGGTGGGTGAGTTGCTGAATTAACACTCATTTCCTCACGCTTATGCTCGCCAAAAGCGCTGTACCCCGCAGTAAGAGAGCCTCCCCAATGAAAACTGGTGCTGTTAACGGTCATCAGAATGGCCTAAAATGCCGCTCGCGTCGCAAACTGACACTTTATATTTTCCCTCAGAAGATATTTTGCTGCTTTTAACTGTTACAAGTTTGTTGGTTGTTTTCTTACCGATATTCATAACGTTAATTTGCCTCGTTTGTTGGTTGATTTTTCCTCAGGGCGAATATCGGCTGTAAATAATGGGTTTTTGAGCTCTGTTGGCATTCGTGCTGGCTTGACAAGCTTTTCCTCCGCTCCGTAAACTCCTTCTTGTGGGAATTTGTGGGGTAAAGTGGCGAAAAGGGGTGAGGCTGGCATGTTCCGTGGGGCAACGTTAGTCAATCTCGACAGTAAAGGCCGTTTGGCCGTGCCGACGCGCTACCGCGACGGGCTGATCGAGGACGCTTCCGGTCAATTGGTGTGCACCATTGACATCCATCACCCATGCCTGCTGCTTTACCCTTTGCCTGAGTGGGAAATCATCGAGCAAAAATTATCGCGTTTATCGAGCATGAACCCCACCGAGCGGCGCGTACAGCGTTTGCTTTTGGGACATGCCAGCGAATGTCAGATGGATAGCGCCGGGAGGCTATTAATAGCCCCGGTGCTGCGGCAACATGCCGGGCTGACAAAAGAAGTGATGCTGGTCGGGCAGTTCAATAAGTTTGAGCTGTGGGATGAAACGACCTGGTATCAACGGGTCAAGGAAGATATCGACGCTGAGCAGTCCGCTTCCGGGGAACTGTCGGAGCGCCTGCAGGATTTGTCTTTGTAAAATGATGGAAAATTATAAACACACTACGGTACTTCTGGATGAAGCCGTTAACGGCCTGAATATTCGTCCTGACGGTATCTACATTGATGGTACCTTCGGCCGCGGCGGTCACTCGCGTCTGATCCTCTCCCAACTGGGAGCGGAGGGACGCCTGCTGGCGATAGATCGTGACCCACAGGCTATCGCCGTCGCGAAAACTATCGATGATCCCCGCTTTTCCATCGTTCATGGTCCATTTTCTCAGCTGGCCGACTATGTAGGCGAGCGCAACCTGACCGGCAAGATCGACGGTATTTTGCTCGATCTTGGCGTCTCCTCGCCGCAGCTGGATGACGCTGAACGCGGCTTTTCTTTTATGCGTGATGGCCCGCTGGATATGCGTATGGATCCGACGCGCGGCCAATCTGCCGCTGAATGGCTACAAACCGCCGACGAAGCCGATATCGCCTGGGTCATCAAAACTTTTGGTGAAGAGCGTTTTGGTAAACGTATTGCCCGCGCCATCGTCGAACGTAACCGCATCGAACCGATGACGCGCACCAAAGAGCTGGCGGAGGTCGTTGCGGCGGCAACGCCGGTGAAAGACAAATTCAAACATCCCGCGACCCGTACCTTCCAGGCGGTGCGCATTTGGGTAAACAGTGAACTGGAGGAGATAGAGCAGGCGCTAAAAAGCTCGCTCAGCGTGCTTGCCCCGGGCGGGCGGCTCTCAATTATTAGTTTCCACTCGCTGGAAGACCGTATTGTGAAGCGTTTTATGCGCGAGCAAAGCCGCGGTCCGCAGGTTCCGGCTGGGTTACCGATGACCGAAGAGCAGCTTAAAAAACTGGGCGGCCGTGAGCTAAGAGCATTAGGCAAGTTGATGCCGGGTGAAAAAGAGGTAGCTGAAAATCCTCGTGCCCGTAGTTCAGTTCTGCGTATTGCAGAGAGGACGAACGCATGATCGGCAGAGTGACAGAAGCCCTAAGCAAGGTTAAAGGGTCGATAGGAAGCAACGAGCGCCATGCTTTGCCTGGCGTGATCGGAGACGACCTTCTGCGGTTCGGGAAGCTGCCACTCTGCCTGTTCATTTGCATCATTATTACGGCGATTACGGTGGTGACAACGGCGCACCATACTCGCCTCTTAACGGCGCAGCGCGAACAACTGGTTCTGGAACGCGACGCGCTGGATATTGAATGGCGCAACCTGATCCTCGAAGAAAATGCTCTCGGCGATCACAGTCGGGTTGAGCGGATCGCGACCGAGAAGCTGCAGATGCAGCATGTCGATCCATCACAAGAAAATATCGTTGTACAGAAATAAGGATTATTGCGACGCATGAAAGCAGCGCCGAAAACGCCAAAAGCAAAACGTCAGGAAGAACAGGCCAACTTTATCAGTTGGCGTTTTGCGTTGCTGTGCGGCTGTATTCTGCTGGCGCTGGGCTTCCTGCTGGGCCGCGTGGCCTGGCTACAGGTGATTAGCCCGGACATGCTGGTACGCCAGGGCGATATGCGTTCTCTGCGCGTGCAGGAAGTTTCTACCGCGCGCGGAATGATAACCGATCGTTCCGGCCGTCCGCTGGCGGTGAGCGTACCGGTAAAAGCGATCTGGGCTGACCCGAAAGAGCTGCATGAAGCGGGCGGCGTCACCCTGGACAACCGCTGGAAGGCGCTGGCCGATGCGCTGAATATGCCGCTGGATCAGCTGGCATCGCGCATCAATACCAACCCACGGATGCGTTTCATCTACCTGGCGCGTCAGGTGAACCCCGATATGGCCGACTACATCCGTAAATTGAAGCTGCCGGGGATTCACCTGCGGGAAGAGTCCCGCCGCTACTATCCGTCGGGCGAAGTAACCGCTCACCTCATTGGCTTCACTAACGTTGATAGCCAGGGGATTGAGGGCGTTGAGAAGAGCTTCGATAAGTGGCTCACCGGCCAGCCCGGCGAGCGTATCGTACGTAAAGACCGCTATGGCCGGGTAATAGAAGATATTTCGTCCACCGATAGCCAGGCCGCGCATAACCTGGCGCTGAGCATCGATGAACGCCTCCAGGCGCTGGTTTATCGCGAACTGAACAATGCAGTGGCGTTCAACAAGGCGGAGTCAGGCACAGCGGTTCTGGTCGACGTCAACACCGGCGAAGTGCTGGCAATGGCTAACAGTCCTTCGTACAACCCGAATAATTTCGCCGGCACGTCTAAAGATACCATGCGTAACCGCGCCATTACCGACGTGTTTGAGCCGGGTTCAACGGTGAAGCCGATGGTGGTGATGACGGCCCTTCAGCGCGGCATTGTTAACGAAAATACCGTGCTGAATACCATTCCTTACCGAATTAACGGCCACGAAATCAAAGACGTGGCGCGCTACAGCGAATTGACCCTGACCGGGGTGCTACAGAAGTCGAGTAACGTCGGTGTTTCTAAGCTGGCGTTAGCGATGCCGTCCTCAGCGTTAGTAGATACTTACTCACGTTTTGGGCTTGGAAAAGCGACCAATTTGGGGTTGGTCGGAGAACGCAGTGGCTTATACCCTCAAAAACAACGGTGGTCTGACATAGAGAGGGCCACCTTTTCTTTCGGCTATGGGCTAATGGTAACGCCGTTACAGTTAGCGCGAGTCTACGCAACGATCGGCAGCTACGGCATCTATCGCCCGCTGTCGATTACCAAAGTTGATCCACCGGTTCCGGGCGAGCGCGTCTTCCCGGAATCACTCGTTCGTACCGTTGTTCACATGATGGAAAGCGTGGCGTTGCCCGGCGGCGGCGGCGTAAAGGCGGCGATCAAAGGCTATCGCATCGCCATTAAAACCGGTACGGCGAAAAAAGTAGGGCCGGATGGCCGCTACATCAACAAATATATTGCTTACACCGCAGGCGTTGCGCCCGCCAGCCATCCGCGCTTTGCGCTGGTGGTGGTGATCAACGATCCGCAGGCGGGCAAATACTACGGCGGCGCCGTTTCCGCGCCGGTCTTCGGTGCCATCATGGGCGGCGTGCTGCGTACCATGAACATTGAACCGGATGCGCTGGCAACGGCTGAAAAAAGTGAATTAGTGATTAATCAAGGCGAGGGAACAGGTGGCAGATCGTAATTTGCGCGACCTTCTCGCTCCGTGGGTGCCAAATGCGCCGGAGCGAATTCTGCGAGAAATGACGCTGGACAGCCGGGTGGCTGCTTCTGGCGATCTTTTTGTCGCGGTTTTAGGTCATCAGGCGGACGGGCGTCGTTATATCCCGCAGGCGATAGCGCAAGGTGTTGCTGCCATTATTGCTGAGGCCAAAGATGAGGCCCATGACGGCGAGATCCGTGAAATGCACGGGGTGCCGGTTATCTATCTCAGCCAACTCAACGAGCGCTTATCCGCGCTGGCCGGGCGTTTTTATCATCAGCCTTCAGAACAACTGCGCCTGGTGGGCGTCACCGGAACTAACGGTAAGACCACCACGACGCAACTGCTGGCGCAATGGGCGCAGCTGCTTGGCGAAACCAGTGCGGTAATGGGAACCGTAGGCAATGGCCTGCTGGGGAAAGTTATCCCAACGGAAAACACCACCGGTTCGGCTGTTGACGTTCAGCACATCCTTTCTGGCCTGGCAGGGCAGGGGGCAACGTTCGCCGCGATGGAAGTTTCCTCTCACGGCCTGGTGCAGCACCGCGTCGCCGCGCTGCAGTTTGCCGCGTCGGTCTTCACCAACCTGAGCCGCGATCACCTTGATTACCACGGTGATATGGAGCATTACGAAGCGGCAAAATGGCTGCTCTACTCAACTCACCATTGCGGTCAGGCGATTGTTAATGCGGACGATGAAGTCGGTCGCCGCTGGCTGGCGAAACTGCCGGATGCGGTTGCCGTATCGATGGAAGATCACATTAACCCGAACTGCCGTGGCCGCTGGCTCAAAGCCACTGCCGTGAACTATCACGACAGCGGCGCAACCGTTCAGTTTGCTTCCAGCTGGGGTAACGGCGAGATAGAAAGCCGCTTGATGGGCGCCTTTAATGTCAGCAATCTGCTGCTGGCGTTAGCCACCCTGCTGGCGCTGGGTTATCCGCTTGCCGATCTGCTGAAAACCGCCGCGCGCCTGCAGCCGGTATGCGGGCGTATGGAAGTGTTCGCCGCGCCGGGTAAACCGACCGTGGTCGTTGATTATGCCCACACGCCCGATGCGCTGGAAAAGGCGCTGCAGGCGGCGCGTCTGCACTGCAGCGGTAAGCTGTGGTGCGTATTCGGCTGCGGCGGGGATCGCGACAAAGGCAAGCGTCCGCTAATGGGCGCTATCGCCGAAGAGTTTGCCGATATTGTGGTTGTCACCGATGACAACCCGCGCACTGAAGAGCCGCGGGCGATTATTAACGATATTCTGGCCGGCATGCTGGACGCGGGCCATGCCAGAGCGGTGGAGGGGCGTGCGGAAGCGGTGACGAATGCAGTGATGCAGGCGAAAGAAAACGACGTCGTTCTGGTGGCGGGCAAAGGCCACGAGGACTATCAAATCGTCGGCAATCGCCGGCTCGATTATTCTGACCGCGTCACCGTGGCGCGTTTGCTGGGGACGGTAGCATGATTCGCTTGACTCTCAGCCAGCTCGCCGACATCACGCGCGGCGAGCTGCACGGCCGCGATGTGGCGATTGATGACGTCACCTCCGATACCCGTAAAGTCACGGCGGGCTGCCTGTTCGTGGCGCTAAAAGGCGAGCGTTTTGATGCTCACGATTTTGCCGAACAGGCGAAAGCTGCCGGCGCGGGCGCGCTGCTGGTCAGTCGTCAGCTGGCCTGCGATTTACCGCAGGTGGTGGTGAAGGATACGCGCCTCGCGTTCGGCGAACTGGCCGCATGGGTGCGTCAGCAGGTTCCGGCGCGCGTAGTCGCGCTGACCGGATCTTCCGGAAAAACCTCGGTCAAAGAGATGACCGCGGCGATTCTGAGCCAGTGCGGGAATACGCTCTATACCGCAGGTAACCTGAACAACGATATCGGCGTGCCGATGACGCTGCTGCGCCTCACCCAGGAACATGACTACGCGGTCATCGAGTTAGGCGCTAATCATCAGGGCGAAATTGCCTGGACCGTTAGCCTGACCCGCCCCGAAGCCGCGTTAGTGAATAACCTGGCCGCTGCCCACCTGGAAGGTTTTGGCTCTCTGGAAGGCGTGGCGAAAGCTAAAGGCGAAATTTACACCGGCCTGCCGCTCAACGGCATCGCGATTATGAACGCCGACAATAATGACTGGCTGAACTGGCAAAGCGTAATTGGCGAGCGTAAAACCTGGCGTTTTTCGCCGAATGCCGCCAACAGCGATTTCACGGCAACCAACGTTCACGTGACGTCGCATGGGACTGAATTTACCCTGCAAACCCCATCGGGCAGCGTTGATGTCCTGCTACCGCTCCCGGGGCGCCATAACATCGCTAATGCGCTGGCCGCAGCGGCGCTGTCAATGGCGGTTGGTGCGACGCATGAGGCGATCAAAGCGGGTCTGAAAGATCTGCAAGCAGTACCAGGGCGTTTATTCCCGATCCAACTGACCGACAGCCAGCTCCTGCTGGATGATTCCTATAACGCCAACGTTGGCTCGCTAACCGCCGCGGTACAGGTGCTGTCTGAGATGCCGGGCTATCGGGTACTGGTCGTCGGCGATATGGCTGAACTCGGCGCGGAAAGCCAGGCGTGCCATCGTCAAGTGGGCGAAGCGGCAAAAGCGGCCGGGCTCGATCGCGTACTGAGCGTCGGTACGCTGAGCGCAGAAATCAGCGGCGCCAGCGGAGTTGGCGAACATTTTAGCGAGAAGGCCGCGCTGGTGACTCGCCTGCGCGAGCTTACCGCAGAACATAAAATTATGACCATTTTAGTGAAAGGTTCACGTAGTGCCGCCATGGAAGTGGTAGTACGCGCATTACAGGAGAACGGAACATGTTAGTATGGCTGGCCGAACATTTGGTCAAATATTATTCAGGCTTTAACGTCTTTTCCTACCTGACGTTTCGCGCCATTGTCAGCCTGCTGACCGCGCTGTTCATCTCGCTGTGGATGGGCCCGCGCATGATCGCCCGTCTGCAAAAACTCTCCTTTGGCCAGGTTGTACGTAACGATGGCCCGGAATCTCACTTTAGTAAGCGCGGTACGCCAACCATGGGCGGGATCATGATCCTGACCGCCATTGTTGTCTCCGTTCTGCTGTGGGCTTACCCATCCAACCCCTACGTCTGGTGCGTACTGACGGTTCTCGTCGGCTACGGCATCATCGGCTTTGTCGATGACTATCGCAAAGTGGTGCGTAAAGATACCAAAGGTCTGATTGCTCGCTGGAAGTACTTCTGGATGTCGGTGATTGCGCTGGGCGTTGCCTTTGCGCTGTATATGGCAGGTAAAGATACGCCGGCGACTCAGCTGGTGGTGCCGTTCTTTAAAGACGTGATGCCGCAGCTGGGCCTGTTCTACGTCCTGCTGGCCTATTTTGTTATCGTTGGGACCGGTAATGCGGTCAACCTGACTGACGGCCTCGATGGGCTGGCGATTATGCCAACCGTATTCGTTGCCGCCGGCTTCGCGCTGGTGGCCTGGGCGACCGGTAACATGAACTTCGCCAACTACCTGCATATCCCTTATTTGCGTCACGCCGGTGAACTGGTGATCGTCTGTACCGCGATTGTTGGCGCGGGTCTGGGCTTCCTGTGGTTTAACACCTATCCGGCACAGGTCTTTATGGGCGATGTGGGTTCGCTGGCACTCGGCGGCGCGCTGGGTATTATCGCCGTGCTGCTGCGCCAGGAATTCCTGCTGGTGATTATGGGGGGCGTATTTGTGGTGGAAACGCTCTCGGTGATTCTGCAGGTCGGTTCCTTCAAGCTGCGCGGTCAGCGCATTTTCCGCATGGCGCCGATTCACCATCACTATGAACTGAAAGGCTGGCCGGAACCGCGCGTTATCGTGCGTTTCTGGATTATTTCGCTGATGCTGGTGCTGATTGGCCTGGCGACGCTGAAGGTACGTTAATCATGGCAGATTATCAGGGTAAAAAAGTCGTCATTATTGGGCTGGGTATGACCGGCCTGTCATGCGTGGACTTTTTCATGGCTCGCGGCGTGACGCCGCGGGTGATGGATACCCGCGTTGCGCCGGCGGGGCTGGATAAACTTCCGGAAGCTGTTGAGCGCTATGTTGGCGGTCTTAATGAAGACTGGCTGTTGACGGCAGACCTGATTGTCGCCAGTCCGGGTATCGCTCTGGCGCATCCTTCCCTGAGCGCCGCGGCAGATGCTGGGGTGGAAATTGTCGGTGATATCGAACTGTTTTGCCGCGAGGCGCAGGCGCCTGTCGTTGCGATCACCGGCTCTAACGGTAAAAGCACCGTGACTTCCCTCGTGGGAGAAATGGCGAAAGCAGCGGGTATGAACGTTGGCGTTGGGGGCAATATTGGCCTGCCGGCGCTGATGCTGCTGGATCCTGAACGCGAACTCTATGTTCTGGAGCTTTCAAGCTTCCAGCTGGAAACTACCTCCAGCCTGCGGGCGGTAGCGGCGACGATCCTGAACGTCACCGAAGATCATATGGACCGCTATCCGCTGGGGCTTCAGCAGTACCGCGCCGCCAAACTGCGAATTTACGAGAATGCGCGGGCCTGTATCGTCAATGCCGACGATGCGTTAACCATGCCGGTACGCGGCGCGGACGAGCGCTGCATCAGCTTCGGCGTTGACGTTGGCGACTATCACCTGAACCGCCAGCAGGGCGAAACCTGGCTGCGCGTCAAAGGCGAAAAAGTGCTTAACGTCAAAGAGATGAAGATTAGCGGCCAGCACAACTACAGTAACGCTCTTGCGGCCCTGGCCCTGGCTGACGCCGCGGGTTTGCCGCGCGCCAGCAGCCTGAAAGCGCTAACCACATTCGCCGGGCTGGCGCATCGTTTCCAACTGGTGCTGGAGCACAACGGCGTGCGCTGGATCAACGATTCTAAAGCCACCAACGTCGGCAGTACCGAAGCGGCGCTCAATGGGCTGCATCTTGATGGAACGCTCTATCTGCTGCTGGGCGGAGACGGGAAATCCGCTGATTTCACGCCGTTAAGCCGTTACCTGACCGGCGACAACATTCGCCTGTACTGCTTCGGACGCGACGGCGCGCAGCTGGCGGCGCTGCGCCCGGATGTCGCTGTGCAAACGGAAACGATGGAGCAGGCGATGCGCCAGATTGCGCCGCAGGTTGTCCCGGGCGATATGGTGCTGCTGTCTCCCGCGTGCGCCAGCCTCGATCAGTTTAAAAACTTTGAACAACGCGGCGACATCTTTGCTCGCCTCGCGAAGGAGTTAGGTTGATGCGTTTATCACTCCCGCGCCTGAAAATGCCACGGCTAAGACTGCCGCGTCTGCCGGGAATGTTTATTTTCGCATGGCTGTTCGCCGCGCTGAAAGGCTGGGTGATGGGCTCACGGCAAAAAGATACCGATAGCCTGGTGATGTATGACCGGATGCTGCTGTGGCTGACTTTTGGCCTGGCCGCAATCGGCTTCATCATGGTGACCTCGGCGTCGATGCCGGTAGGCCAGCGTCTGGCGAACGATCCGTTTCTGTTTGCCAAGCGCGATGGCTTATACATTCTGCTGGCGCTAGGGCTGGCGATGGTGACGCTGCGCCTGCCAATGGAGTTCTGGCAGCGCCACAGTACTGCAATGCTGATTGCTTCTATCGTCATGCTGCTGATTGTTCTGGTGGTCGGCAGCTCGGTTAACGGGGCCTCGCGCTGGATTGCGCTGGGGCCGCTGCGTATCCAGCCTGCGGAGTTCACCAAGCTGTCGCTGTTCTGCTATATCGCCAACTACCTTGTGCGTAAAGGCGACGAAGTGCGTAACAACCTGCGCGGCTTCTTAAAGCCGATGGGCGTGATTTTCGTGCTGGCGATTTTACTGCTGGCGCAGCCTGACCTCGGTACCGTTGTGGTGCTGTTTGTCACGACTCTGGCCATGCTGTTCCTTGCGGGGGCCAAGCTGTGGCAGTTTATCGCGATTATCGGGATGGGGCTTTCGGCAGTCGTACTGCTGATTCTGGCTGAACCGTACCGTATTCGCCGCGTGACCTCTTTCTGGAACCCGTGGGAAGATCCATTCGGCAGCGGCTACCAGCTCACCCAGTCGCTGATGGCCTTTGGCCGCGGTGAAATGTGGGGGCAGGGCCTGGGTAACTCGGTCCAGAAGCTCGAATATTTGCCCGAGGCGCACACCGATTTCATCTTCGCCATTATCGGTGAAGAACTCGGTTATATCGGTGTGGTACTCGCACTTTTAATGGTATTCTTCGTCGCTTTTCGCGCCATGTCCATTGGCCGCAAAGCGCTGGAGATTGACCACCGTTTCTCCGGTTTTCTGGCCTGCGCCATTGGGATCTGGTTCAGCTTTCAGGCGCTGGTTAACGTCGGCGCGGCAGCGGGAATGCTGCCAACTAAAGGCCTGACGCTGCCGCTGATCAGCTACGGTGGCTCGAGCCTGCTGATTATGTCGACGGCCATCATGTTGCTGTTACGAATTGATTATGAAACGCGTCTGGAAAAAGCCCAGGCGTTTACACGGGGTGTTCGATGAGCGGTCAGGAAAAGCGGTTAATGGTGATGGCGGGCGGTACCGGAGGACACGTGTTCCCGGGGCTGGCGGTTGCGCACCATTTAATGGACCAGGGCTGGCAGGTTCGCTGGCTGGGTACCGCGGATCGTATGGAAGCGGATTTAGTGCCGAAGAACGGCATTGAAATTGACTTCATTCAGATTTCCGGCCTGCGCGGCAAAGGCCTGAAGGCGCAGCTGCTGGCGCCGGTTAGGATATTCAACGCCTGGCGCCAGGCGCGGGCGATTATGCAGCGTTTTCAACCGGACGTGGTGCTGGGAATGGGCGGCTATGTGTCCGGCCCCGGCGGACTGGCGGCATGGTCGCTGGGGATCCCGGTGGTCCTGCATGAACAGAACGGAATTGCCGGTCTGACGAATAAGTGGCTGGCGAAAATTGCCAAAAAAGTGATGCAGGCATTCCCCGGCGCTTTCCCGCATGCCGATGTTGTGGGCAACCCGGTTCGCACCGATGTGCTGGCGCTCCCGCTGCCGGAACAGCGCTTAGTCGGGCGTCAGGGGCCAATTCGCGTATTGGTCGTCGGCGGTTCGCAGGGCGCTCGCGTGCTCAATCAGACGATGCCGCAGGTGGCGGCGAAGCTGGGCTCTACTGTCACCATCTGGCACCAGAGCGGTAAAGGTGGGCAGGGAACCGTACAGCGGGCCTATTCCGATGCCGGGCAGCCGCAGCACAAAGTGACCGAATTTATTGACGACATGGCGGCGGCTTACGCCTGGGCCGATGTTGTCGTGTGTCGTTCCGGGGCGCTGACGGTGAGCGAAATTGCCGCCGCGGGTTTACCGGCGCTGTTTGTGCCTTTCCAGCACAAAGATCGTCAGCAGTACTGGAATGCCCTGCCGTTAGAGAAGGCAGGAGCAGCGAAGATCCTCGAGCAGCCGCAGTTTACCGTGGATGCCGTCGCGCAAACCCTGGCGGGCTGGGATCGCGAAACGCTGCTGGATATGGCGGAGCGAGCGCGTAGAGCCTCGATTCCGGATGCTACCGAACGGGTAGCGGAAGAAGTGAGCGCCGCAGCACTGGCGCGCTAATCGCGGTGATGATCACCGTCCGAATAAAGAAGTTGATGGCGTAAAGAATGAATACACAAGATCTGGCAAAACTGCGTTCCATAGTGCCCGAGATGCGTCGCGTCCGGCACATTCACTTTGTTGGCATTGGCGGTGCCGGCATGGGCGGTATTGCCGAAGTTCTGGCCAATGAAGGTTATCAGATTAGCGGCTCCGACCTGGCGCCGAATCCGGTGACCCAACAGTTGACTCAGCTTGGCGCCACGATTTATTTCAATCATCGCCCTGAAAACGTGCGCGATGCGAGCGTTGTCGTGGTTTCCAGCGCGATTTCTGCGGATAACCCGGAAATCGTCGCCGCTCACGAAGCGCGTATTCCAGTTATTCGTCGCGCTGAAATGCTGGCGGAACTGATGCGTTTTCGCCACGGCATTGCCATTGCCGGCACGCACGGCAAAACCACAACTACGGCGATGGTCTCAAGTATTTATGCAGAGGCTGGACTTGATCCGACCTTCGTGAACGGTGGCCTGGTGAAAGCCGCTGGCGTGCATGCGCGCCTTGGACACAGCCGTTACCTGATTGCCGAAGCGGATGAAAGCGACGCCTCGTTCCTGCATTTACAGCCGATGGTCGCTATCGTGACCAATATCGAAGCCGATCATATGGATACCTACCACGGCGACTTCGAAAACCTGAAGCAGACGTTTATCAACTTCCTGCATAACCTGCCGTTCTATGGACGCGCGGTGATGTGCGTGGACGATCCGGTGATTCGCGAGCTGCTGCCGCGCGTTGGTCGCCAGCTTACCACCTACGGTTTTAGCGATGATGCTGACGTTCGCGTGGAAGAGTATCGTCAGGTCGGCGCTCAGGGGCATTTCCGCCTGGTCCGTCAGGATAAAGACGTCATTCAGGTGACGCTGAACGCACCGGGTCGCCACAACGCGCTTAACGCAGCGGCAGCGGTGGCCGTTGCGACGGAAGAGGGCATTGATGATGAAGCGATCCTGCGCGCGCTGGAAAGCTTCCAGGGTACCGGGCGTCGTTTTGATTTCCTCGGCGAATATCCGTTAGCTGAGGTTAACGGTAAAACGGGAACCGCGATGCTGATCGATGATTATGGCCACCATCCTACGGAAGTGGATGCCACTATCAAAGCGGCGCGAGCGGGCTGGCCGGATAAAAATCTGGTGATGTTGTTTCAGCCGCACCGTTTTACCCGTACGCGCGACCTGTACGACGATTTTGCCAACGTACTGACCCAGGTTGATGCTCTGCTGATGCTGGACGTTTATTCTGCTGGCGAAGCCGCCATTCCTGGCGCTGATAGCCGCTCGCTGTGCCGTACGATTCGCGGCCGCGGAAAAGTCGACCCGATTCTGGTTTCCGATCCGGCGCAAGCGGCAGAGATGCTGGCATCAGTATTGACCGGCAACGATCTGGTGCTGGTGCAGGGGGCGGGAAATATCGGTAAAATCGCCCGTCACCTGGCGGAAATCAAATTGCAACCGCAAAAAACGCAGGAGGAGCGCCATGGCTGATAAAATCGCGGTCCTCTTTGGCGGAACCTCCGCTGAACGTGAAGTCTCTCTCAATTCAGGTTCTGCGGTGCTCGCCGGCCTGCGTGAAGCCGGCGTTGATGCGCACCCGGTCGACCCGCGCGACGTTGATATTACCCAATTGAAAAACATGGGCTTTAAGAAAGCGTTTATTGCCTTGCATGGTCGCGGCGGTGAAGATGGTACGTTGCAGGGGCTGCTGGAGTTGATTCAACTTCCCTACACCGGTAGCGGGGTGATGGCTTCAGCGATCTCAATGGATAAGCTGCGCAGCAAATTACTGTGGCAGGGCGCCGGACTGCCGGTTGCGCCGTGGGTTGCGCTAACCCGTAAACAGTTCGAGGCAGGGCTTTCTGCTGACGTTGAACAGCAACTCCTGGCTCTCGGACTGCCGCTGATTGTTAAGCCGAGCCGGGAAGGCTCCAGCGTCGGTATGTCAAAAGTCAGCGAAAGTTGCGCATTACAAAATGCACTGGCGCTGGCTTTTCAGCATGATGATGAAGTTCTGATTGAAAAATGGCTCAGTGGCCCGGAATTTACCGTCGCTATGGTCGGAGAAGAAATTTTGCCGTCAATACGTATCCAGGCGGCTGGAACCTTCTATGATTATGAAGCAAAGTATCTCTCTGATGAGACGCAATATTTCTGCCCAGGCTTCGAAGATCCCGCGCGTGAGTCAGAAATCCAGGCTCTGGTGCAAAAAGCCTGGGATAGCCTTGGTTGCAAGGGATGGGGAAGAATTGACGTGATGCTGGACAGCGATGGCCAGTTTTATCTGCTGGAAGCTAACACCTCTCCTGGCATGACCAGCCACAGCCTGGTGCCGATGGCGGCGCGTCAGGCAGGGATGAGCTTCTCGCAGCTTGTTGTACGAATTCTGGACCTGGCGGGGTGATATGTCGCAGGCTGCGCTGAATACGCGGAACCACGAAGAGGAAGAAGAATCTTCTTCGCGTCGAAGTAATGGCTCTCGTCTGGCAGGTATTTTCTTCCTGCTGGCGGTGCTCTGTACCGTGCTGGTCAGCGGTTGGATGGTTCTGGGCTGGATGGAAGATGCACAGCGGTTACCGCTGTCGAAGATGGTCGTCACCGGAGAGCGTCACTACACGCGCAACGATGATATCCGTCAGGCGATACTGGCATTGGGGTCGCCGGGCACCTTTATGACTCAGGACGTCAATATTATTCAAAGCCAGATTGAACGCCTGCCGTGGATTAAGCAGGCGAGCGTCAGAAAGCAATGGCCGGACGAATTGAAGATTCATCTGGTTGAATATGTGCCGATTGCGCGCTGGAATGATCAGCATATGGTAGACGTCGAAGGCAATTCTTTCAGCGTGCCGTCAGATCGCACCAGTAAACAGAATTTACCGATGTTATACGGCCCGGAAGGTAGTGAGAACGAAGTTCTTCAGGGGTACCGTGACATGGGGCAGGTGCTGGCAAAGGATAAATTCACGTTGAAAGTGGCGGCAATGACCGCGCGTCGCTCCTGGCAATTGACGCTTAATAACGATATTAAGCTCAATCTTGGCCGAGGCGACACCATGAAACGGCTTCAGCGCTTTATGGAACTCTACCCGGTTCTTCAGCAGCAGGCGCAGACCGACGGCAAACGGATAAGCTACGTTGATTTGCGTTATGACTCGGGAGCGGCAGTCGGTTGGGTACCGGTTCCCGCAGAGGAAACTAATCAACAACAGAATCAGGCACAGGCAGAACAACAATGATCAAGGCGACGGACAGAAAACTGGTAGTTGGACTGGAGATTGGCACCGCTAAGGTTGCCGCTTTAGTAGGGGAAGTTCTGCCCGACGGTATGATTAATATCATTGGCGTGGGCAGTTGCCCATCGCGTGGTATGGATAAAGGCGGAGTGAACGACCTGGAATCCGTGGTGAAATGCGTACAGCGCGCCATTGACCAGGCCGAACTGATGGCGGATTGCCAGATCTCGTCAGTCTATCTGGCGCTTTCAGGCAAGCATATCAGCTGTCAAAATGAAATTGGTATGGTGCCGATTTCTGAAGAAGAAGTCACTCAGGATGACGTCGAGAACGTGGTGCATACCGCCAAATCGGTTCGCGTGCGCGATGAACACCGCGTTCTGCACGTTATTCCGCAAGAGTACGCTATTGACTACCAGGAGGGGATAAAAAACCCCGTCGGCCTGTCTGGCGTACGTATGCAGGCAAAAGTGCATTTGATTACCTGCCATAACGATATGGCGAAAAATATTGTCAAAGCGGTGGAGCGCTGCGGTCTGAAAGTCGACCAGCTCATTTTCGCTGGTTTAGCCGCCAGCTATTCCGTTTTAACGGAAGATGAACGTGAACTGGGTGTCTGCGTGGTGGATATCGGCGGTGGTACAATGGATATCGCGGTGTATACCGGCGGCGCGCTGCGTCATACCAAAGTGATCCCTTATGCGGGGAACGTTGTGACCAGCGATATTGCTTACGCTTTCGGTACGCCGCCGAGCGATGCCGAAGCCATTAAAGTGCGCCACGGCTGCGCGCTGGGCTCCATCGTTGGTAAAGATGAAAACGTCGAAGTGCCGAGCGTGGGTGGGCGTCCACCCCGCAGCCTGCAGCGTCAGACTCTGGCAGAGGTTATTGAGCCGCGTTATACCGAATTGCTCAACCTCGTGAATGAAGAGATTCTGCAACTGCAGGAACAGCTTCGTCAGCAGGGCGTCAAGCATCATCTGGCGGCAGGGATTGTATTAACCGGCGGTGCGGCGCAAATTGAAGGGCTTGCCGCCTGTGCGCAGCGCGTGTTTCACACGCAGGTGCGAATTGGCGCGCCGCTGAACATTACCGGATTAACGGATTATGCCCA
Source organism: Klebsiella sp. HMSC09D12 (assembly GCF_001808475.1). Taxonomy (NCBI): domain Bacteria; kingdom Pseudomonadati; phylum Pseudomonadota; class Gammaproteobacteria; order Enterobacterales; family Enterobacteriaceae; genus Klebsiella; species Klebsiella sp. HMSC09D12. Next base: position 20,366 of record NZ_KV793493.1, read on the forward strand.
GGAACCGTATTACTCGACGGCGGTTGGGCTGCTGCACTACGGGAAGGAATCTCATCTCAGTGGTGAAGCAGAAGTGGAAAAACGCGTAACGGTCGGGTCGTGGATCAAACGACTCAACAGTTGGTTGCGAAAAGAGTTTTAATTTTTTAAGAGAACGCAGAAAATTAGCGTTCTCAGGCGACAGGCACAACGGAGAGAGAAATTATGTTTGAACCTATGGAACTGACCAACGACGCGGTGATTAAAGTCATCGGCGTCGGTGGCGGCGGCGGTAACGCCGTTGAGCACATGGTGCGCGAGCGCATTGAGGGTGTTGAATTTTTCGCGGTGAACACCGACGCGCAGGCACTGCGCAAAACGGCTGTTGGCCAGACTATCCAGATCGGCAGCGGTATTACCAAGGGGCTGGGCGCAGGCGCAAACCCGGAAGTGGGCCGTAACGCAGCGGATGAAGACCGTGAAGCGCTGCGTGCCGCTCTTGATGGCGCCGACATGGTGTTTATCGCAGCAGGTATGGGCGGCGGGACCGGAACCGGTGCTGCGCCCGTGGTTGCTGAAGTCGCCAAAGATTTAGGCATCCTGACCGTTGCCGTCGTGACTAAGCCGTTCAATTTTGAAGGCAAGAAGCGTATGGCATTCGCCGAGCAGGGTATCACCGAGCTGTCCAAGCACGTGGATTCTCTGATCACCATCCCGAACGATAAGCTGCTGAAAGTTCTGGGGCGCGGTATTTCGCTGCTTGACGCCTTCGGTGCGGCTAACGACGTGCTGAAAGGCGCGGTGCAGGGTATCGCTGAACTGATTACGCGCCCAGGCCTGATGAACGTCGACTTTGCGGACGTACGTACCGTGATGTCTGAAATGGGCTATGCGATGATGGGCTCCGGCGTAGCGAGCGGTGAAGACCGTGCGGAAGAAGCGGCTGAAATGGCTATCTCTTCCCCGCTGCTGGAAGATATCGATCTGTCCGGCGCCCGCGGCGTCCTGGTTAACATCACCGCTGGCTTCGATCTGCGTCTCGATGAGTTCGAAACCGTGGGTAACACGATCCGTGCATTTGCTTCGGATAACGCGACCGTGGTTATCGGTACCTCTCTGGACCCGGATATGAACGACGAACTGCGCGTAACCGTGGTTGCCACCGGTATCGGTATGGACAAACGTCCGGAAATTACCCTGGTCACCAACAAGCAGGTTCAGCAGCCGGTGATGGATCGTTACCAGCAGCACGGCATGTCCCCACTGAATCAAGAGCAGAAACCGGTTTCGAAAGTGGTAAACGACAATACGCCGCAAACCGCAAAAGAGCCGGATTATCTGGATATTCCAGCCTTCCTGCGTAAGCAAGCCGATTAAGAATTGGCTGGAAGTTGGGCATCTGCGCTCTTTGTGCTAAACTGGCCTGCCGAATGTATAGTACACTTCGGTTGGATAGGTAACTTGGCGAGATTATACGATGATCAAACAAAGGACTCTTAAACGTATCGTTCAGGCGACTGGCGTCGGTTTGCATACCGGCAAGAAAGTCACCCTGACGTTACGCCCTGCGCCGGCAAATACCGGGGTCATCTATCGTCGCACCGACTTGAATCCACCGGTTGATTTTCCGGCTGATGCCAAATCTGTGCGTGATACCATGCTCTGTACTTGCCTGGTCAACGAGCATGACGTGCGGATATCGACGGTTGAGCACCTTAATGCTGCCCTGGCTGGCTTAGGTATCGACAACATTATTATTGAAGTCGATGCCCCGGAAGTCCCGATTATGGACGGTAGTGCGGCTCCGTTCGTTTATCTGTTGCTGGATGCCGGCATCGATGAACTGAACTGCGCTAAGAAATTTGTGCGTATCAAAGAGACCGTTCGCGTCGAAGATGGCGATAAATGGGCTGAATTCAAACCGTATAATGGTTTTTCACTGGACTTCACCATTGATTTTAACCATCCGGCGATTGACTCCAGCAGCCAGCGCTACGCAATGAACTTCTCGGCCGATGCGTTTATGCGCCAGATTAGCCGTGCGCGTACCTTTGGTTTCATGCGCGATATCGAATATCTGCAGTCCCGCGGCCTGTGCCTGGGCGGCAGCTTCGATTGTGCCATCGTTGTTGACGATTATCGCGTACTGAACGAAGACGGTTTGCGCTTTGAAGACGAATTTGTCCGTCATAAAATGCTGGATGCGATTGGCGACCTGTTTATGTGCGGTCACAATATTATCGGTGCATTTACGGCGTACAAGTCCGGTCATGCGTTGAATAACAAACTGCTGCAGGCTGTTCTGGCAAAACAGGAAGCCTGGGAGTATGTGACCTTCGAGGACGACGCAGAGATGCCGCTGGCGTTCCGCGCGCCGACACTGGTTCTGGCATAAGCCAGATCCTGTAGTAAATTCGACTGGTAACCTGGTACTCTCTCCGGCCAGGGAACCAGTCGTTTTCTTTTTGCGTTTCCGCTGCATCCAGCTTCCAGTTTTACCCGTCTTTACTGCGCGTTCGTTCCTTTTTTAGACGTTTTTACCCCGCCCGAGCCCTCATTCCTGCTGCCGTGATGGCGTATTAATGTTAGTATTTGGACGCAAAATATTTCTCAGGGTTGTTACCAACAAAAGGTAAGTTAAGTGAGTGGATTGCTGACGCGCTGGCGACAGTTTGGCAGAAGGTATTTCTGGCCGCATCTCCTGTTGGGGATGGTCGCGGCTAGCCTTGGCCTGCCTGCGCTTAGCAACGGCCATGAGCATGAGACCGCGTCGCCGGCAAAAACAACTTCCAGCAACCACAACCCTGCTAAAGTCAATTTTTCTCAGCTCGCGCTACTGGAATCTTCCAGTCGTCGGCCAAATTTTACCGTTGATTACTGGCATCAGCATGCCATTCGTACGGTCATCCGCCATCTCTCTTTTGCGATGGCGCCGCAGGCGCTGCCGGTAGCTGAGGAGTCTTCACCACTCCAGGCGCAGCATCTCGCGCTCCTCGATACGCTTAGCGCGCTGTTGACGCAGGAGAGTAAACCTCCGGTCATCGTTCACCTGGTGGCATACAATCCCACCTTCTCCCAATGTGCGTTTCGCGTCTGTACCTGGATAAGCCAGGTTACGGGCATACGCGCCGGGCCTCAACGTCTCAGCTGAAACAAATACGGACCATTCCATTTTTTGTGACTCCGCACTGCGGGGCGTTTGAGATTTTATTATGCTAATCAAATTATTAACTAAAGTATTCGGTAGCCGTAACGACCGTACGCTGCGTCGTATGCGCAAAGCCGTCAACGTTATCAACGCCATGGAACCGGCCATGGAAAAACTTTCCGATGACGAACTGAAAGCGAAAACCGCTGAGTTCCGCGCGCGTCTGGAAAAAGGTGAAAGCCTTGAGAGCCTGATCCCGGAAGCCTTTGCCGTTGTACGTGAGGCCAGTAAGCGCGTCTTCGGCATGCGTCACTTTGACGTTCAGCTGCTGGGCGGCATGGTCCTCAACGAGCGCTGCATTGCGGAAATGCGCACTGGTGAAGGTAAAACCCTGACCGCCACCTTACCAGCATATCTTAATGCGCTGACCGGCAAAGGTGTTCACGTGGTCACCGTCAACGACTATCTGGCGCAGCGTGATGCGGAGAACAACCGTCCGCTGTTTGAGTTCCTCGGTATGAGCGTTGGGATTAACATGTCTGGCCTGCCTGCGCCAGCCAAGCGCGAAGCCTACGCCGCCGATATTACTTACGGCACCAACAACGAATATGGCTTTGACTATCTGCGCGACAACATGGCGTTCAGCCCTGAAGAACGCGTACAGCGCAAACTGCACTATGCGCTGGTGGATGAAGTCGACTCCATCCTCATCGATGAAGCACGTACTCCGCTTATCATTTCTGGCCCGGCTGAAGACAGTTCGGAAATGTATAAGAAAGTGAACAAAATCATCCCGCATCTGATCCGCCAGGAAAAAGAAGACTCCGAGACCTTTACCGGCGAAGGGCATTTCTCCGTTGATGAGAAAGCGCGCCAGGTCAACCTGACCGAACGCGGCCTGGTGCTGATTGAAGAGCTGCTGGTCAATGAAGGCATTATGGATGAAGGCGAGTCGCTGTACTCTCCGACCAATATCATGCTGATGCACCACGTGACCGCCGCGCTGCGCGCGCACGTGCTGTTTACCCGTGATGTTGACTATATCGTTAAAGATGGCGAAGTTATCATCGTCGACGAGCATACCGGCCGTACAATGCAGGGACGTCGCTGGTCTGATGGCCTGCACCAGGCGGTTGAAGCGAAAGAAGGCGTTGAGATTCAAAACGAGAACCAGACGCTGGCTTCAATTACCTTCCAGAACTATTTCCGCCTGTACGAGAAGCTGGCAGGGATGACCGGTACCGCCGATACCGAAGCGTTTGAATTTAGCTCGATCTACAAGCTGGATACCGTTGTGGTTCCGACCAACCGCCCGATGATTCGTAAAGACATGGCGGACCTGGTTTATATGACCGAAGCGGAAAAAATTCAGGCCATTATCGAAGATATTAAAGAGCGTACCGCTGCGGGTCAGCCGGTGCTGGTGGGTACCATTTCAATCGAAAAATCAGAAGTGGTCTCCAAAGAATTGACGAAAGCGGGCATCAAGCACAACGTGCTGAATGCGAAATTTCACGCCAGCGAAGCGGACATCGTTGCTCAGGCGGGCTACCCATCAGCAGTGACTATTGCGACCAACATGGCGGGCCGTGGTACTGATATCATGCTCGGCGGCAGCTGGCAGGCGGAAGTCGCCCAGCTGGAAGACCCGACGCCGGAACAGATTGCTCAGATCAAAGCCGACTGGCAGGTTCGCCACGATGCGGTGTTGGCCGCCGGCGGTCTGCATATCATCGGGACCGAGCGCCATGAATCTCGCCGTATCGATAACCAGCTGCGCGGCCGTTCAGGTCGTCAGGGGGATGCGGGTTCTTCCCGTTTCTATCTGTCGATGGAAGATGCCCTGATGCGCATCTTCGCGTCTGACCGCGTGTCCGGCATGATGCGTAAACTGGGTATGAAGCCGGGTGAGGCTATCGAGCATCCTTGGGTGACCAAGGCGATTGCCAATGCCCAGCGTAAAGTCGAGAGCCGCAACTTCGATATCCGTAAGCAGCTGCTGGAATATGATGACGTGGCCAACGACCAGCGTCGCGCTATTTACACCCAGCGTAATGAACTGCTCGACGTGACCGACGTGAGCGAAACGATTAACAGCATTCGTGAAGACGTATTTAAAGCCACTATCGATGCCCATATTCCTCCGCAGTCGCTGGAAGAAATGTGGGATGTGGAAGGACTGCAGGAGCGTCTGAAAAATGACTTCGACCTCGATCTGCCGCTCAAAGAGTGGCTGGATAAAGAACCGGAGCTGCATGAAGAAACGCTGCGCGAGCGCATTCTGCAGAGCGCCATTGAAACCTATCAGCGTAAGGAAGAAGTGGTTGGCGCTGAGATGATGCGTCACTTCGAAAAAGGCGTCATGCTGCAAACGCTGGACTCACTGTGGAAAGAGCACCTGGCGGCGATGGACTACCTGCGCCAGGGTATCCATCTGCGCGGCTATGCGCAGAAAGATCCGAAGCAGGAATATAAGCGTGAATCCTTCTCTATGTTTGCTGCAATGCTGGAATCACTAAAATACGAAGTGATCAGCACGCTGAGCAAAGTTCAGGTGCGGATGCCGGAAGAGGTGGAAGCGATGGAGCAGCAGCGTCGTGAAGACGCTGAGCGTCTGGCGCAGATGCAACAGCTGAGCCATCAGGACGATGAGAGCGCAGCTGCGGCCGCGCTGGCTGAACAAACCGGCGAGCGTAAAGTGGGCCGTAACGATCCTTGTCCGTGCGGCTCTGGTAAAAAATATAAGCAGTGCCACGGTCGTCTGAGCTAAGCTCAACAACGTTGAATACAAGGGCGCAGATATCTGCGCCTTTTTTATGGAAGAAGCACAATGAAAACACTACAGATTTCCGTCGGTATTATCCGCAATGCGCGAGGCGAAATTTTCATCACCCAGCGAGCTGCCGACGCGCATATGGCGAATAAGCTTGAATTTCCTGGTGGGAAAATTGAAGAGGGCGAGTCGTCAGAGCAGGCCTTAGTGCGTGAACTACAGGAAGAAGTGGGTATTACAGTGAGAGCTTCCAGCCTGTTCGATAAGCTGGAGTATCAGTTTCCCGACCGTCATATAACGCTGTGGTTCTGGCTGGTGGAAAGCTGGGATGGCGAGCCGTGGGGGAAAGAGGGGCAGCCAGGGCGCTGGATAGCGCAAAGCGCGCTCGTCGCCGAAGATTTTCCTCCGGCAAATGAACCCGTGATAGCAAAACTAGCGGGCGGGAGGTAAGCCGGACCGGGCGAGACCGCGATCCGGCAAGGTATCTTTGGGCTAGCCCGGTTTTACTCTTTATCCTCACTCCAGCCATCGCTATCTGACAGATCGCTGCTGCTCGGGATGCGTTTCTCTTCCGCTGCCCATTCGCCTAAATCAATGAGCTGACAGCGTTTGGAGCAGAACGGACGATGTGGACTCTGCTCATTCCAGATCACAATTTTGCCGCAGGTTGGGCAATTAACGGTTATCTCTTCTGACATTTTCGCTCCTTAACAGCAGGCCAGTTCAAAATCAAAACGTTCCGGCACAATACCGTGCTCGCTGTCCAGCGGCATAAAGCGGATGGCAAAACGGCTCTTATGACCTGAAATTTGCGGGTAGAGCTGGCTGGCAAGATCCAGGCGCAGACGCAGCAGGTCGGCGTCCTCGCCGTTGTCCTGATAAAAACCGTTCAGGCTGGTCTGCTTACGGAAAGGTGCCGAGTTGCGGATGAGATCGAGAACAAGCAGCAAGGATTGCGTTAAAGGTTCAAGGCTGGTCAGCCACTTACCGACCTGCTCATCGCGGTATGCCTGCGGCATATGCAGCCAGATATGCAGCGTCGGGAGGTCAAAGCTACAGCAGCCACCTGGGATGCTTAAGCGCTGGCGCACCAGGGCGATCAGACGGTCTTCTCGCAGATACTGGCCGATCCGCGGGGCGGACATTAATGTGCTGCCGGATTGTTTTAGCTGCTGGCGTAATTCATTGATGCGATCCTGATCGACCCCAGGTACTTCTGCCCAGGATTGCAGTTTCCTCTGTTGGCGATCCAGCTCTTTCATCAGATCGGTACGGACTTCACCGCGTTCTAAAACATCTAAAAGATCGCCGATATTGCGGAAGAAATGCAGCGCATCCGCATGAGTGGTAATCGCCGGATGAACGGATAACTGCTGAAGTAAAAATTCAATGCGTAGCCAGGTGCGCATCTTTTCATTAAGCGGATGTTCAAAAAGAACAGGGGTATGCATTACGGTTTTTCCTGTGAGGCGGCCTGCGATGCCAGACGTTGATACTTTGCATGCAGGCGGGCGACAGCTGATGCTATGACATCAGGTGAACCCATATTTTCAATAACATCATCCGCTACGGCAAGGCGCTGCTCGCGCGTCGCCTGAGCGGCAAGAATATGTTCCGCATGTTGCCGACTGACCCGATCGCGAAGCATCGTACGCTCAATCTGCGTCTCTTTTGGCACATCGACAACCAGTACGCGGTCGGCTTTGGTGGACAAACCATTTTCGACCAGTAGAGGTACAACCCAGAGAATATAAGGCGAGGTGGCAAACTGTATCTGCCGACGCGTTTCCTGCTGAATTTGCGGGTGCAGCAGCGCGTTTAGCCAGCGCTTATCCTCGTCATGAGCAAAAATATGCTCGCGCAGAGCACGACGGTTCAGGGTACCATCTTCGTTGAGCATCTGCGCACCAAAGCGTTGAGCAATAGCGCTTAGCCCCGGTGTACCGGGCTCCACCACCTGGCGCGCGATAATGTCAGCATCAATAACGTTAACGCCGAGCTGTGCGAACGCATCGGCTACGGTACTTTTACCACTGCCAATGCCGCCTGTTAACGCCACCGTGTACGTCATACACCTCGATCCTGAAACTGACTACATGCATATTTTCAACAAACAGCGCCGTTATTTACGACATGACAGCGACGCCGCAGCTGTTTTATCGACGTAATATCGAACCGATAATCTGCTGTCACCACGCATTCTGATTCTTTTTACACATGTAAATCAAGTGGTTAAAAATGATACGCTGGCGATTAAATATCGCGGGTTCGCTTTTGTCTATTCACCAGGTAAATTTATACGATTGTAGCGTAAAAAAAGTGAAAATCGCAGTCTTGCGCGGCCATGATTCGTGCGTATGATAACGTCACTGGAGTTGTGCTCTCACAATAATGCAATTAACCCCAGGAATTCGCACATGCGTATTGAAGAAGATCTGAAGCTTGGTTTTAAAGACGTTCTTATCCGCCCGAAACGCTCTACCCTCAAAAGCCGTTCTGATGTACAGCTGGAACGTGAATTCACTTTCAAACATTCTGGCCAGACCTGGTCTGGTGTGCCGATCATTGCCGCCAACATGGATACGGTGGGCACGTTTGCTATGGCCAAAGCGCTGGCTTCTTTTGGCGTTCTGACCGCAGTTCATAAGCATTACAGCGTTGAACAGTGGCAGGCGTTTGTTCAGGGCGTTTCTGCGGATGTCCTGCAGCATGTCATGGTCTCAACCGGCACTTCCGATGCGGATTTCGAAAAAACGAAGCAGATACTGCTGCAGAACCCGCAGCTTAGCTTTGTGTGCATTGATGTGGCGAATGGTTACTCCGAGCACTTCGTGCAGTTTGTGGCCAAAGCTCGCGAAGCCTGGCCGCAGAAAACTATTATTGCGGGTAACGTTGTGACCGGTGAAATGTGTGAAGAGCTGGTTCTTTCTGGCGCCGATATTGTGAAGGTTGGCATTGGTCCGGGGTCCGTTTGTACGACTCGCGTAAAAACTGGCGTCGGATATCCGCAGCTTTCCGCCGTAATTGAATGCGCCGACGCGGCGCACGGCCTGGGCGGGCAGATTATCAGCGACGGCGGTTGTACTATGCCGGGCGATGTGGCTAAAGCATTCGGCGGCGGCGCGGATTTCGTGATGCTTGGCGGTATGCTGGCCGGTCACGAAGAAAGCGGCGGTACCGTAGTTGAAGAGAACGGCGAAAAATTTATGCTGTTCTACGGTATGAGCTCCGAGTCGGCGATGACCCGTCACGTTGGCGGCGTAGCGCAGTATCGTGCGGCTGAAGGCAAAACCGTTAAGCTGCCTCTGCGCGGCCCGGTTGAAAATACCGCGCGCGATATCCTTGGCGGCCTGCGTTCCGCATGTACCTACGTTGGTGCTTCACGCCTGAAAGAATTGACTAAACGCACGACTTTTATTCGCGTACAGGAACAAGAGAACCGCGTGTTCAACAGCCTGTAACGCAACTCGCTGGCGCGTCTGCGCCAGCGCTATCCCCCCATCCCGCTAATGGCGTCGCCCAGATGAAAAATGGGTAAATACATCGCGACTACCAGCACGCCGACAATCGTTCCGGTAACGACCAGCATCATCGGTTCCAGTAAGGTGGCCAGGTTATCCGCCTGCTGTTGCGTCTGCTCACTGTGATGGCGAGCCAGATTTTCCAGCATGGTATCCAGCGAACCCGAAGCTTCACCGGTACGTATCAGTTGCAAACAGAGCGGCGTGAATCCTCCGCTGTCAGTGAGCGCCTGCCAGATGGGCGCGCCGTGAGTGATTTGCCGGGAAACCTGCTGCAGCCTTTGTCGCCATAGCGGACAGCTCAGGGTTTCTTCCACGCTTTGCAGGCCCTGCAGAAAGCTGATACCGGCGCTTTGCGTCAATGCGAGTACGGTAAATATCTGGCTAAGCCGCTGACCGCACAGCAGTTTGCCAAACACCGGCAGCTTATGGAGAAGTTTCTGACGATACAGCAGCCAGTTGGGCCTCTGGCAAATCAGCCGGTTGAGTATCGCAGGTAAAACGAGCAGCGCAGCGAGCAATGGCCAATAGTGAGTTAACCCTTCGCCAATGCCCATGACCGCGCGGGTCAGCAGCGGTAGCGGGGTATTGAAGGTTTGATAAATGGCAGCAAACTCTGGCAAAACAAAGCACAGCATTCCCATCACCACCAGTAGCGCCAGGGACAAAATAATCAGCGGATAGCGCAGGGCCTTTTTGACTTTTTCGCTAAGCAGTCGCTGTTCTCGCTGCTGATGAGCTAACTGCGCGCAGCATAGCTCCAGTTTACCGGTAAGTTCTCCGGTGCGGATCATTGCCAGATAAAGCGGAGGAAAAGCTTCGGGCCATTTTTCAAGGGAGCCTGAAAGCGAAATGCCTTGCGCCAGATCCTCAGCCAGGGTTTGCAGCAATGCCTGCCACTGCGCGTTAGGCTGCTGCTGCGCCAGCAGTCCAAGCCCCTCAGCAAGGGGAAGACCGGCCTGGAGAAGGGCGGCCAGTTGGCGAATAACCTCACCGCTGTAGCGTGGATGCCAGAGGGACTTTTGCACACTACAGCGGCGCAGCGTAAGCGGGATGATTCGTTCTCGCTCCAGGCTTTGCAATGCCTCAGGGCGATTATCCTGCCAGAGCGTTCCCTGGCAGGGCATCCCCTGACCATCGATACCGTGCCAGCGCCAGAGTCGTTTAGTCGCCATGCGGGATCCCTAAAACGCGTACCACTTCTTCCAGACTTGTCATCCCACGCTCTACAGCCAGACAGCCGCTTTCAAACAGCGTCATCATGCCGGATTCCCGCGCCAGCGTTTCGATTTCCTCAGCGCTAAGGCCCTGGGTAATCCCCTGCCGCAGTGCGGTATTAACCGGCAGCAGTTCGAAGAGTGCCAGGCGACCGTAGTAGCCGTGATAGCAGTGCTGGCAGCCCGGAGCCTGCCACTGAGGAAGCGATCGCGGCCACAGGCTATGCGGGACGTTGGTCGAACTGCCGGTTTCACGGCGGCAGTGCGGGCACAGTTTCCGTACCAGGCGTTGAGCGACAACCAGCGAGAGCGCGGATGAGACCATCCAGCGCGCAACGCCCATCTGCTGCAGGCGAACCAGCGTTTCACACGTTGAATTGGTGTGCAATGTTGAGAGGACTACACATCTCTTATGATAAACTCCTGTTAAGTCTATCATGGTAACTTACTAGCTCATGCCAAAAGCAATCTCATACATTCGATTTTCCTCAAGAATTCAGGCATCTGGAGACTCAACCAAACGCCAGAACAAGTACATAAATGAATGGCTCAAGAATAATCCAGACTATCAATTAGATGAGTCGCTCAGGTTTCAAGACCTCGGCATAAGTGGTTACTCTGGCGCTAATGCTAAATCAGGTGCATTTGGTGAATTCTTAGCCGCTGTTGAATCAGGGGTTATTGAGGCGGGTTCAGTGTTGTTAGTTGAATCACTGGACAGGGTAAGCCGTCAAGACATTGACACTGCAAGGGAACGTCTGCGAAAGATTTTGTTAGCTGGTGTTGATGTGGTCACATTGGCGGATAACTCATGGTACAAGAAAGAGAGTCTTAATGACCCTCTCAGCTTGATTAAAGCTGTGCTTATCATGCAACGTGCTAATGAAGAATCTGCCACGAAATCAAAGCGGTTAAGGTCTGCATGGGATGCAAAACGAGAAGAAGCTGCTAAGGGTAAGATAATGTCACGGCGCTGTGTGGCGTGGCTCAGAGTGTCTGATGATATGTCTCACTTTGAGCTAATACCCGATAATGTGAAAGCGGTTCAGCGTGTCTTTCAGCTACGTTTAGAAGGCTTGCCTTTTGTACGAATCGCCAGACAGATGAATGAAGAGGGCTTCTATACTCTAAACCAGCGCAATCCAGTTAAAGGTGCATGGTCTCATACCACTATTAAAGCACTCTTGGATAACCGCTCAGTGATTGGTTTCAAAGTGCCGTCTAATTGTACAGTTACGAAAGGGGTAAAGGAGATACCCAATTATTACCCTGCCGTCATTAGTGAAGAACATTTCTATGCTGTACAGCAGTTAAAACAGGGCGCAGGCCGTAGACCATCATCAGAAAAGCCCTTACTTACTAACCTCTTCAAAGGTGTAATGCGTTGTGCTGAATGTGGCTTTGTGACCATTGTTAACTGTGCAACTGAAAAATGGCATGGGGTCTATAGATGCTCAATGAGATATGAGGGGCGATGTCATGCCAAAAGTATCAACCGTCGATTGGCTGATAAAGCCCTTGTTCAGGGGCTTCTGTATAACACTAACCGTCTTTCCCTCAATCGTGGTAATGGCTCTGCTATAGGCTCTCTTCAAAGTGAGTTAGAACAGCTTCAGAAACAGCGTGAGAGGCTCATTAAGCTGGCTATGCTGGCAGATGATACCGAATCAATGGCAAAGGATTTGAAAGCCCTGAATAGTCAAATTAAGGACGCTGAAAAGGCTGTCTCAGAGGTTCACCAGCGAGAGCAATCAAGCCAGCTTGAGACAATCAGTCATCTTGATTTAACCTTGAAGAAAGACCGGATAGAGGCTCAAATCATTATCAAACGGATAGTGAAAGAGATTCGGCTAAACACCGCTCAAAAGAAGTGTGATGTCTTCTTACACAACGGCTTGAAATTGTTAAATTTCCCACTGGATAGGGTTGTTGATGGTGCGCAATGGCTGGAGATTTTACCGCTAATTGATGGTGATGAATTTGACTTTGAAGGGTTCACTACCAAACCGCGACACTTAGCCTTAGAAGAGGCCCCAAAGTGGGTGAAAGAGATGGAAGAGCAACCTAATCAGCCGTTGTGAAAACTTTGCTTACAAAATCATGATTCAAATGTAAAATCGCAATCAATTAGCTTACAGAAATACCAGAGGTGGCTGTGTCCAATTCGCCAGTACTAGAGTTACAAAACCTTGTGTCTTCAACTGATGGAAGCATTACAGATATGCTTCTAAAAGCAAAATTGATTGCATCCAAACTTGAGTTGGAAGTTTTTGATGATTTCATTAATAAAGAGTTTCTTGGTTACAAATATGCTTTATTAGGTGAGGATAGGAAGAAATTTCCATCTTACAGACAAATACGAGCAACCATTGTCAAACGGGATGAATACTACAATTATGTTGATATTGACATATATAACTGTGAAGACCCATCTTTTTTTAAGACCTTGCTGGAATTAAGATGGGCTTATGTGACACTGAGTATTACTCATCTTGAGTCAGAGTTGTCTTCTGGTGGAACGTTATATCTAAATATTCCAGACTGGCTTTTATGGGATACTCCCATTCCCACCGCAGATTATCAATATTATTTCTGGGAAATTGAATCGGTTAAAATTAAAGAAATTATAAGTGCTATAAAGTTTAATTTACTTGAATGGACATTGAGTTTAGAAAGGCAGGGGATATTAGGTGAGGGGCTGTTGTTCACGCAAAAAGAAATTGATGCGGCTCCCATGACAATTACCAATAACACCAATAATTTTCATGCCCCTGTGAATAATGCCGGTTCAATTGGTGCGGGTAACTCAGGTGATAATCATCAAAATAACTCTATCGTTTCTGGTGACTTTAACTCGCTCAAACAGCAACTCAGGGGATTTGGTGTTCAAGATGACGATATCGGGTTATTGGAGGAAATAACTAAAGAATCACCAGCGCCTTTGTCGCACGATAAGCTTGGTAAAGGAATAGGTGATTGGGCGGGAGCGATGATAGGCAAGGCTTATGCTGGTGAACTTAAGATTTCTGGAGTTTCTGCTCCGGCACTTCTTATAGGTTCGATTTGCAGCTACTTTGGTATTGCATCATGATTTTAAGGATTATCGGTATGTCGTATGGAGTGACTAATGAGTAATTCACCTGTATTAGAATTGCAAGCTCTGGCTGGAGACCCATCTTCAGACATTGTCGCGGTTTTATTAAAAGCTAAGATGATAGCTGTTAAATTAAATTTGAATGACCTTAGTGAATGGCTTGAATATGAAATTGAAGGTTATCCAACAGGTAATGATATTCCAAAGTATCGAGTAGGTCGAGGGATAGTCAAGGCGTTCAATCCTTATCATGGCTGGTTTCCTGTTGATTTTAGTAATGTATCGCCAGATTTCATTGAGAGTGCTTCTGAGTTTAGGATTACCGAATCAATATCGTCAATGAAAAAAGGCGAATCAAAAGATGGTATGCTGCGTATAACAATGCCTCCTAAAATGGTAAATCTCTTATTCGGCTCGCACGATATTCCCCCTGAAGTTTGTTGGTTTTTTAGTGCAAACAAACTCAATCATATAGTGACAACCGTAAGAAACAAGATTCTCACATGGTCTCTGGAGTTAGAAAAACAAGGGATTATGGGGGATGGTTTATTATTCACCCAAAAAGAAAAGGATGCAGCACCAATGACAATCACAAATAACAATACGAATAATTTTCACGCTCCTGTAAACAATGCTGGCGCAATTGGAGCAGGTAACAGTGGCGACATCAATCAACAAAACTCTATCTCAGTTGGTGACATTGCATCCCTTGAGCGTGAGCTAAAGAGTCACGGTCTTGATGATAATGATGTTGCTGAATTGAAACAGCTTGTTGAGCAGTCCCCTAAACCAGCTTCAAAAGAAGAAGTTGAAAAAGGTTTTGGGGCGTGGATTGGTAAGATGACTGGTAAGGCTTTTACAGGTGCGTTAAAGGTCGCTGGTGCGGCGGCTCCTGCCGTTCTTACTAACGCAATCTGCTGCTACTTCGGGATCCCTGTTTAACTCTTTTAAGGTCGCTATGGTTAGACGGGATTCCTTTTTGATTTCTGAAATTTCCATAGTGACCCCTTCAATGACTTGTTAATCCTGAAAAGTAGCCGTTTAGATGGCTAAATTAACAGTGAAAAACAGTATTCCCATATGGGGTGAAAACCCCTATCAACACCAGTAATTTCAATAGCTTTAGCCTATTAACTGTTCTTTATTCAGAACAGGCGTTATTCAGTGAATTTAATCCTGTTTAAATTTCTTCTTTGCTCCAAAGTAACCGCCAGCAGTTGAGGCCGCTACATAGGTAATCATAATCTGAATGGTATTGCGGGAAACATCCGACACAAAGTCATCATCAAAGATGCTTATATAGCCATCAGACGTATCAGCCACACGTTGAATCAGGTCAATAAGCAATATGTGATTCAGATATAAAAAGGCCGCTACGTTACAGATGGCAAGCACCCATCCCAACTTGCTTAACTTTTTGCCTTTACACCATAAGTATGAGGTCATCCCGCAACTGAACGAACAATAACCGATGATTGGGGCAATCAATGCCGCTGTATGTAACATGCTCTTACCGTCTATGTTAGGGGCTATCAAGTGGCTTTTAAGATAATTGATTGGTCATTTGGTTACAATCAGCCCTCAGTCGATGCAGTCTCAAAAGGAAGTGGTTTTGATACTCCTGAAAAGAGTCTCGAAAGGTGTGATTAGGTTGTCTCAAAAGGTTGATTTTGATTTTTGATACATATATCATTTTGAGACTGGCTTTTGAGACAACTTTCAGGGAATCACCATAATGTCATCTGTAATCGCTTACGTCCGTGTATCAACTTCTGACCAGACTATTGAGAACCAGAAGAAACAAATCAATGAGGCTGGCTATCAGGTAAACAAGTGGTTCTCTGATGAGGCTGTATCAGGTGGCATTAAGGCAACAGAGCGTAAAGGGTTCGGTGACCTGCTGAACTATGTTCGTGAAGGGGATACGCTGGTAGTTATTGGGATTGACCGCTTAGGCCGTAACACTATTGATGTTCTCTCAACGGTTGAACTTCTTCAGGCCAAAGGAGTGAAGGTTATCAGTCTCCGTGAAGGATTCGACCTGTCTACACCAGTGGGTAAGGCTATGCTCACTATGATGGCTGGATTGGCTTCTTTAGAGAAAGACTTGATAGCAGAGCGCAGAACAGCAGGGATTAAACGTGCTCAGTCTGAGGGTGTTCACTGTGGAAGACCGATTAAAGCAACCTCTGAACAGGTTCAGGAACTTCTTTCACAGGGAATGTCACCAAAGCAGGTGCAGGGTGAGTTACAGATTAGTAAGGCGACTTTCTATCGACTGAACAAGTAACAATTGGATGGTGATTCACAATGCCCCTTCGCTGGGGCTTTTTTATATCTGGCGTTTATCAGGATCCCTGTAACGCATTCTAAGCGGCCTTTATATTAACCTATGGGTTAGGTTGCCATCATTAAATAATCGCTTAGAAAGCTGCACAGGCTCAGATATGTTCATTTTTTGCCATTGGTACGGAACCTTTGAAAAGGCGCGACTAAGCAGAGAGACTCAGACTATTCAAAATCTTCAAAGGTGCTTTAGATATGTTGAAAGTTTCCGGTGAAGCTGAAATAAAAGTAGGGCTGGATATTTTTTGGAAAAAATATTTCCAGTAAATTCACCTACTATCTTTAAGCTACTTTCAGGGATCCTTGTAAGCTGAAAGTAGGTGAAGTTACAAAAGAGGTCTTTAACGGGAGTGCTTGGAATCTTCAGGTATATTTAGCTCTCAATAATTATCTCTAACTATGGTATCGTATCGCTCAATAAATGTAACTATTTTTTCATAATTATCTGTATAAGTGTTAAGCCATCTATCCATTGCATCTTCGATAATATCAATTAAATCAGTGTAATTAAAAAACGTAATTCCCTCATGCTCGCGAGTGGGAGTGCCTTTTGGTGCTATCGAGTAACTAATCCTTTGGGCCTCACCCCTGATTACCTTATGTGAGTTGAGGTTGGTCATGTGAAGTAATGAGTTCCTTAGTTCGTAAAGGTCTTTGGATGTAATACCTAGCTTGGGTAACTCTGAATATTTATCCATCCATTGAACAAATACAGCACTTCTTGGTGGGTTTCCTAATTCAATAAAAGCCATTGTGTCGATGAATGATACGAGTAATTTGAAGCTTGAAAGATAATGCTTGTTATTAAATAGCAAGTGAATCGGGGTGACGTGGTCATCAATTAACAGTTTTTTTATTTTAAAACTATTCCCATCACTGTATTGTTCCAGATAGTCAGGCATAACTTTAACACCCTCCACTTCAGCGTTAGGGTTGTGCTTGCGCCTAAATTGTTCATTAGCGGGTACTGTTGCATCTACTCTTGGTATTCCGTTTACTATTGCTGTAAAAACGTGCAAAGGGCTTTGCGGAGCATTAACGGCTTCAAGTGCAATCTCAAACGGTTGTAAAGAATTTCCTATCCTTGCATTTGCAATAAACCTATCAATTGTTAGCATACCTTTTTCATCCAATGTAAACGGATGTATAGGGTAATGAGTGCATAGCTGTGCATCAGATATAATATTATTTTTTAAAAATTCTAATTTTTCAGCATCCGTTCCCTCGCACTCATGGCACGAGATGCCAACATCCTTTATGTGTTTTCCATCCTCACAAAAATAAAATAGATTGAAGATAACTTCGTTCATTACGCTTCACTCACTGGTTGCTAATGGTATTGAAAGACTAATTCTATATCAATAACACTACAAAATCTCAAGCCGTATTTGAAAATATAGGTTTGGATGAACGAGGGCTTCAGTGTCAGGTGTGCTCATATGGCTTCGCTGTGTAGACAAGCTAAGATTTTGCAAAAAGCAGAGAATCTTTGAAAGGTGAACTGCTGAGTAGGTGGATGTCCGCTGTCTGATGTCGGATATTCTTGATGAATTAGGTGAAGTCTAGATAAAAAACCTCACCTAATTATTAGAAAAATATAAAATCAATAAAAGTCTTCTGGTAAAGAATTACCCCTTCTTCACGTTGTCTTCCTGCCATAACGGTTGGAGGTTACTCAAAGCATTGATAACGGAAATATCTTTTTCACCCATCTTGAGAAAATGTGAAACAGGGATTTTATGGTCGATGTTCCAGCAGCCTTTGCCAATTCCGTAGTTAGCCCAACACATGCCATATGTCCAAAGACTTTCAATATGGAGTTTGAACTCCTTTTCGGTATACAACAGGCGTTTTCTGAGACCTTTGTATGGTAGCCCCATGCGATTGCATGTGGTCATAGCCAGGCATAAATAGCTGTTCTTATCCCGATACCGCTTCAGGCGTTCAAGGCATTTATCCCTATTCGTTTGACGATACCGTTTATTGTGCTCAAGACGCCTTTCCCGATTATCACCAGCCCAACGATTGGAGTTGTCATTATTACATTCAACACAGAAAGAATTACTCGCATAGTGCTTACCCGCACCATGAACTTTACATATGTGTATAAAGGATTTTTCGCCAGCAGCTTTAGCAGCAGCATGTTTAGGAATCGTGAAGTCTTCTGTACCAGTCAGAAAGAGGAATTGATTAGACGGTGATGGTTGAATGACCTTAGCAGGTAAATCGAAAGGTAGGGTGCTCATAACGCTGTTTATCCATGTTCAAAAGTTCATCCATTCCACTAGCAGAAATCACCAGTGAAAGAAAACCCTTGCTGTGTAAGCGTTATGTGCTGCTGTTTCAGGGTGTAGGCAGCGACTGAAACCAATGTTAAGTGATAGCTGTAGGTTGGTCACATTTGGGGTGTGAATCCTTCACCGTTCATCGGTCTGTTATTTGATGATTGCTAATCGGGTGGGCTTACTGGAACCTGTCACAAACTCAACTAAATGAGCCGTTACAGCAGAATTACCACATCGTTTCCGGTGTTTCACTTCCATCTCCTAACAGACTGATTATTCTATCAAAGATGATGGTTTGATGCAATGTAGTCTGAGCTATTCTTTAGCGCTCTCTGAGGGCTTATTAGAGCTGTGAAGGGGAACATGCTATTAAGTATTAAGAGCGCTTCAGAATGACATACAGGGATTCTGATAGGCTATCTGAATAAATACAAGGCGAAAGCCATAGCACCGATAAGCGAAGCAAGGTGAGATTTAAATGATTGGTGATTCAGGAATTTAACTTTCTGTTAAGTGTTATTGATATTCTTTGTAAGTGAATCAATCAAATTTTCATGGCTTTTTGCGTTAGCCATGTTTATTGAAGTGAAACAAAAAGACTCAATCAGTTAACTTAACAGATAACTCTATTTATATCATATTTTCATCAATTTTTCTTAACAAAAAGTGCTAAATATGCATTTTCGCCATCAAGCCCACCCCGCCAATAATAACCATTCATCAATTTCTGTAATAACAAAATACCACTGGACAAAAACACAGTTCCGTATGATAATAATACAGTAATGCTCATTTATCAAAATCGGTCAACAGGGTCTTAGATAGATGAGAATAGCCGGAAGGTCACTTTCTCAGGTTTTATCTTGGGGGTGACCTTTCCTGTTTCAGGAGTATTAATATGAATGAAGAAAAGAAAGAAATACTTTATCATCGTAGCTGAAAAGACACATCAATTCTACATGCAGTATAAGAGCCTTTCCGAATTAACAGGAATCACACCTCTCTCTGATTACACCCCGCCTCGTATGATGACTAAAACCAGACGGTACGAAATCATCAAGGCTATCTGCCAGAAACTGAAACCCCTTGACGGAATTTAACATTATGTTAACATTTATATATTGAATTGATTTCCTGGCAAATTAATGGCTTTCCTGTGGCATCCTTCCTCGGAGACAGGTTAGCCAACCCTTTACACATTCCAGATTACACTACACGGGTTACGTAAAAAGACGGCCTGTGTGGTGTATTTTTGTATCTGAATTTCACGAGAGCGTTACTAATGACAACCTTGAATAAAGCCGTATCAATTAACCAACCCATCGCAAGTATTAACCATCTGCTACCTTTTGAACAACGTCAGCATATTGAGAAGCTCTATTTCCCGAAGGTTCAACAGGTCACTGACAAGATGTCTAAAGCAGAATCTGAATATCAGGATGCAGTAGAATCGCGCCAGCAATTGATTAATCAGAAAGCTGCCGAATATCAGGCTAATCCTTCAGAACGTCACGGATTCATTGTGAAGCAGGTTTACCCAACGAACGGCTTTGTTGAATAAATCAGATTTCGGGTAAG
>NZ_KV793494.1:0-774 GCF_001808475.1 Klebsiella sp. HMSC09D12
GTCCGGCGGCTGATGCGCATTTATCAGGGCGCATCACTGATGCTGGCACTGGAGCGCAGGCGCTTTGGCTACCGCCGCATCTGGCAGTTACTGCGCCGTGAAGGCCTTCATGTTAATCACAAGCGTGTGTACCGCCTTTATCATCTGAGCGGGCTGGGCGTAAAACGCAGGCGACGTCGTAAAGGGCTGGCAACAGAACGTCTGCCGCTGCTCCGCCCGGCGGCACCCAACCTGACCTTGTCGATGGATTTTGTCATGGACGCGCTGGCCACCGGTCGCAGGATCAAGTGCCTGACCTGTGTGGACGACTTCACGAAGGAGTGTCTGACAATTACCATCGCATTCGGGATTTCAGGCGTTCAGGTCACGCGTATTCTGGACAGCATTGCACTGTTCCGAGGCTATCCGGCGACGATAAGAACTGACCAGGGGCCGGAGTTCACCTGCCGCGCACTGGATCAATGGGCTTTTGAGCATGGTGTTGAGTTGCGCTTAATTCAGCCGGGTAAGCCAACGCAGAACGGATTTATTGAGAGCTTTAACGGACGATTTCGCGATGAATGCCTGAATGAGCACTGGTTCAGCGATATCGTTCACACAAGGAAAATCATTAATGACTGGCGGCAGGATTATAACGAGTGTCGTCCACATTCAGCACTGAATTATCAGACGCCATCAGAGTTTGCAGCACGGTGGCGAAATGGAAAATGTGAAGGTAAACAAACCGACCTTACTAACTGACGGTTGTATCTAATCCTGGGGGCAGGTCAGTCT